>CAZVKD010000174.1:0-6636 GCA_964627675.1 uncultured Gemmatimonadaceae bacterium | reverse complement strand
GAACAGGCACGGGAGGATGAACTCGCGCCCGTCGGCCACCAGGAATAGGGCCGTGGGGACAGCGGGATGATTCGGGAATCGGCGGGCGAAGGCCAAGAGCGCCGGGACTCCGGCTCCTTCGCCTCGGGCGCGCAGCAACATCCGCGCTCTGGCATACGCAGCATCACCCGCGGCGCGCCCGGGCTGGCTCACGGCCAGCTCGAGTGTGGCGAGCGCGGCCGCTCGATCCCCGGCATCCGCCTGCGCCTCCGCTGCCGCGATGAGCAACCAGGCGTTGCCGGTTCGCGATACCGCATCGCGCAGCATCCGGGCGGCGTCCGGAAGCCGGCCGACTCGTCGCAGTGCCCCGGCCAGCGCGATAACCTCGTCGGGGTTCTCGGGGGGAATGCTGGCCAGCGCAGCCTCAAGGGCTGGCACGAGGTTCTCCGTCCGACCAGCGCGCAGCGCCTGATACAGCAGGCGCCGGCCCAAGACGCGATCGCCGGAGGCTAATGCCAGGGCTGCGGCGCCCGCTGTCCGGCCGGCGCGTACACGGAACGCCACCGCGCCGGCGGTGTCGCCGACCCGCAACAACGCGTCCGCCCAAACGCCCGCCGCCAGTGCGCGCTCGGCCGGGCCCGTTCGCCCCAGCAGCCGCCCGATGGCGGCAGTATCCGTGAGCAACTGTGCTTCCCGAACGGCGAGCCATCCCCGCACCTCCGGGAGTCGTCGAGCCGCCCGGCGGTAATGGGCCCGAGCCCGCGGGGTTACCCCCGCCAGCTCGAACGCCTGTCCGGCACGGGCATCGAGCACCCCAGCCGCTTTCCCCCGGGCCCGTTCGGCGGCAGCAGCGAAGAACACACCCGCTGCGGCGTAACGGCCCTGGGCGAACTCCGCCGCACCGCGGAGGCGGAACACGACCGCGTCCCACGGGTCGCCGCGCACGGGCAGGGCGGCCAGCAGAGTGCCGGCGCGTTCGACTGCTCCGACAGCGATCTGGGCATGCGCAGCGCTTACCGCCAGAGCTACGTCGTCCCATGGCGCGGCACGCAACTCGATGACGGTGTGCCAGGCTCCCCGCGCGGCACTCGGGTCGCTCGCGGCCGCGCGCTCCGTACCCCACGCGGGGGCGCTCCCGCACAGCAGCCATGCGAAGGCAACCTGGCGAACTCGCATACAGCTTACCATAGAGCGCCGCTTGCTCGGGTACAAGACCGCACATAGCTTGGCCCACCGGAATGTCGAACGAGAACCTCGCCGGACGCACGATCGCCGGTTACCGATTGCTGGAACGGGTGGGCGAAGGCGGGACCGCGACCGTGTATCGGGCCCAACATCCCACCCACGGCCTGTGTGCTTTCAAGACACTGCGCCAGCGTCTGCGATCCGATCCCACCGCCGTCAAGCGCTTTCTGCGCGAGGCCGAGTACGGCACGCGTGTCCGTCACGACGGCGTGGTTCGCACGCACGATCATGGGGAGGAAGAGGGCATCCACTACCTGGCCCTGGAATGGGTCGATGGGGTACCCCTCGCCGACGCGGTCCGCGAGCGCGGATCGCTCCCACCCGAGGAGGTCGCCGAGATCGTGCGCCAGCTCGCCGAGGCACTCGCGGCCACGCATGCCGTGGGCATCATCCATCGCGACCTCAAGCCCGAGAACATCATTTATGATCCCCGCTCGGGGCGGGCGAAGCTGCTGGATTTCGGCATTGCGCGCGACGCGCAGGAAGCGCCCAGCGAGCGGCTCACACGCACCGGGTTCTTCGTCGGCTCGCTACAATACGTATCGCCGGAAGCGCTCTCGGGTGAGCTGGTGGGCGAAGCCGCCGACATCTATAGCCTGGCGACGATCGCCTACTATCTGCTGACCGGTACGCACCCCTATCCCGGCCGCACGCCGCGTGAATTGTTTCAGCAGTTGCTGACCGGGAGTCCCACTCCGCTCAACCAGGTGGAGGGCAAAGCCGGGAGGTTCCCGCCGGCCCTGGAGGCGGCCGTGATGCGGGGCCTCGCGCGAGACCCTGCCGAGCGCCAGCCATCCGTGACGGCCTTCGCTGAGGAGTTCTGCAACGCCGTCCAGGTCGCTCCCATCAAGCCAGATGCAACCCCCGTCCCGAGCACCGTGAGTACATCAGGTGGCATTTTGGGGACGATCCGCTCGCTTTTTGGGCAGAGGCCAAAGGCGGAGAACCGATAGTAGTAGCCATTACAACTACTACGTGCGCTCACCGGATCTTCGCCTGCGGCTAGTCGCTCTACTTCGGGAGCGATCGCTTCGCATGGGCCAGTTCACCTTGGCTTCGGGGCGAACCTCCTCCTTTTACATCGATGCCCGCAAGACCACCATGAGCGCCGAAGGCCTCGAGGTGATCGGCCGGTTGGGGCTCGAGGAGATCCGGCGGATGGAGTGGCCCGCGGACGTCGTTGGCGGCCTGACCATGGGCGCCGACCCCGTTGCGTACGCGATAACCCTGGCCAGCCTCGCGTCGCCACCGATCGTGAATGCGTTTTCAGTGCGCCGGGAAGCGAAGGCACACGGCATGGGGCAGCGGCTCGAAGGGTGCTTTCACCCGGGGGCGGCGGCCGTGGTGGTGGAGGACGTGATAACCACGGGCGGCTCAGCGCTCCTGGCGATCGAGGCGGTGCGTCAAGCCGGGGGGTGGATCTCCGGCATGCTGGCCGTCGTGGATCGAGAAGAGGGTGGCCGCGCCGCGATCGAACGGAGCGGGGTTCCGGTGATCGCGCTCACGTCGGTTTCCCAGCTCTTGGCTCCCGCCTGAAAAAGAGCGTCCCCTCCCGGGCTCGGCCGGCACCCATGAGCGTCCGGTCTCTCACACCCAGTAGTCAATTGGATGGAACGTGCCGAGCACGTCCCGAAAGGGGACGATGAGTCGTGTGACGAAATCATCCACCGCGACCTGCAGCGAGTAACGGCGCCGGAACTCCGCTGCGGTCAGGCCCAGCGCGGTGCGCACATGACGGCCAAAGCTCTGCGGCGACGAGTAGTCCAGCCGATAGGCAACGTCCGTGACGGAGAGGCCGCCGAGTTCGAGCAAGCCCGCCGCATGAACCAGGCGCATGGCCGCCAGATACCGTTTGGGCGACGGAAGCCCGGTGCGAAAGAACCGTGACATGAACGTGCTCGGGCGAACGTTGAGCTGCTGAGCGAGCGACCGGACCGTTGGGAGCTGGGGTGCATGCCGCGACAGCACCTCGAAGAACTGGCGACAGTCGGGCGGGATGTCGCCGAGCGCCGGCACCACCGTGCCGAGAATCATGGCGGCTACCGGCGAGCAGGGCTGCGATACCAGCTCACGCAACTGGCGCCACCCCTCGCGGGCCGAGAGGTCCACCAGCCGTCGCACGCCACAGGCGCCGAGCTCGAGAAGACGAGCCGATGCGCGCTGATCCGGGCCGGCCACCACCGCAATGGTGGCCACCCCCGGGAACCCTTTCACGAGGGAACTCACCGCAGTGAGTTGGTCTTGCGCCACGAGTCCGGGCGAGACCAGCACGGCTTGCACTGGCCGCTCGCGCACCGCCTTCAGCGCCTCGGGCAGGGTCTCGGTGTGCACCGTGGCGAAGCACCCGCCGGATGCCGCATCCACCCGCAGTCGCACGGATGGTTCGAGAAGCGTGGCAATGGTTGCGCTAGGCTGAGGCATCGGCGGCGCGCGAGCGGTCGGTAACCGCGGAAGAACCTAGCGAGCCCCGCTCAACCCCCGGTCAACCATCACCGGTTGGCTTGCAAACGCCGGAGCCGGGCCGGCGATGGCGGATTTCCTGGTTACAACAGACTGCCCCAACGGGAGGCGGCTGCTATCTTTAGTCGGGAAGCCGGTGGGGCGTGACGGTCGCGGTCCGCCATCCGTGGCGGGCTGAGGAAAGTCCGAGCTCCACAGGGCAGGCTGCCAGGTAACTCCTGGGCGCCGCAAGGCGACGGATAGGGCCACAGAGAACGGACCGCCCACCCCTGTGGTGGGTAAGGGTGAAAAGGTGGGGTAAGAGCCCACCGCGCGATCGGCAACGATTGTGGCACGGCAACCCCCAGCCGGAGCAAGGCCAAATAGGCGGCGAGGTCTGACCCGGACCGTTGTAGCCGCGGGTAGGCCGCGTGAGGTGGCGGGCGACCGCCATCCAAGAGAGATGACCGTCCGATCCGTCAGGGGTCGAACAGAACTCGGCTTACGGCCCCGCCGGCTCCCGCTCCACCCGCTCGGGCCCGGTTCGCCGCTGCGGCTGCAGGGACGAGGCACGCCGGCATGCGAGCAGGCTGGTCCGACTGATCGGCAGTAACAGCCACCACCCGAACCCCTTGGCATGGCAGGCACGCCGCCGGATCAGGAATCGCGCCCCTATCCCGTTTCCTGGGAAAACGTAGCGGAGTTGCGCGTGTTTCGTACCGCAACTGCGCGCTGGGCGAGCTTGATCGATTGGCGTCGAGACATGCGGAAAAAGGGCTGGACCCTCCTCCGCGTGGCCACCGACCGCGGCGACGTGGTCGCCGTGTTCGGACGAACCAAGGAACGGCTGCTGGCGAAGGGAGGGCAGGTGCTGTGAAGATCCCGGCGTTTGCGGCCGGCGTCGTTCTTGCCTGCGGAAGACCGAGCCCTCCGGCTCCGGTTCAGCCGACGACGGGGGAAGTGCGCACCACGCTGGCCCCAGGCAGCACGCGCTACCAGGTCAGATCCCGCCTGTCCGTCGAGCAGGAAGTCGGCGGGCGGATTCAAGAGAGCCGGCTGGACCTCGCATACTTCTTGACCGTTGAGCTGGCGGCCGACGCACCTGGCGCCATGAGCGCGTCGCTGGCGCTCGATTCGGTCACCCGCTTCGCGGGCGACGCCGCCACGGCCACGGACTTCCGCAGAGCCCACGGCGCGAGATTCTCCGGGCGCCTCAGTCCCACTGGCGATCTCCTGGAGTTCTCCGGCGGAGATCCCACGGTCCTGTTTCTTCGGGAGCTGACCGACGAACTGCGCCAGTTTTTCCCGCGCCTGCCGCCGGGTGGCGCAGCGCCTGGCGCGACGTGGGTGGACACGACGGAGCAACGCTCCATCTCGAGCGGGATTCCCTTGAGCATTCGACAGGTCACCCAGCACGACGTGGGCGCGGCCGAGACCCGAGGAGGCGTGCTCGCCCTCCCGATTCGGCGCCGGACGACATACACCTTTGCCGGCACGGGAGCCCAGGGCGGGCAGGAATTCCAGGTCGCGGGATCGGGACGCCGGACCACGGTGCAGTTCCTCTCAACCCAGGGACGCTACCTTGGACTGGTGGGCGCTGACACGTCCACGTTCACCATCACCCTCGGCGTAGCCGGCTTGGAGATCCCCGGCCGTCAGGTTCGGGCCGACACAGTGACGGTGGTGCCGTAACGTGGACCCGCGGCCCTCCGCTTTCTCACTTGCTGTCTCGGTGGGGTTGACCGTTCTCCCACTTGGGGCGGCCGCTTCGCAGGCGCCGCGGCCGCGCTCAGCCGACTACCTGTCCGTTGCCGGACCCGACGACGTCCGTGCGGCGTGGGTCAATCCCGCCGCACTGGCACGTGTGCTCGAAGCGTCCGTGATGGCGGAGGCAGTGGTGGATCGGCCACCTGGCGGCGGTCTGGCCTTCTCCCAGTACACCCTCGGCCTGAACTCGCGGGGGTTCGCCGTCACCTACGCGCGAGACCGGGCGGTCCGCACCGCCAGTGTGGGCATGACCCGGTTTGCGCTGGCTCTACCGTTCACGAAAGGGTCCGTCGGGGGGGCCTTTACCATGTTCCGCGGCGGCGGCGGCCCTTCCGCCGAGGCATGGGACATCGGCCTGGCCTATCGCCCATCGAGTTCGTTCGACCTTGGCGCCAGCGTGCGCGACATCAATCGCCCCGTTGTTCGGCGAACCCAGCTCCCGGTTACCGCTCTGGCGGGCGCTCGCTGGTTTCCGCTGCCCGGTCACGTGTCACTGGAAGCGGAGGTCGGCGCGTCCGACGCCGGGCCCGGTGGCTTCACGCACCTGCGGTATCGGGGGGCGGTTCACGTGAGCGTGGGCGCGGCGCGCCGACGCTTTCACTTCCTGTCCGCCGCCGAGTTCGCGGGCCAGAAGGTGGAGCGCTGGGTCGTGGGATTGGCGCTCGGCACTACGGATTGGTTCGGCGTTCTTGGCGGCGGCTCACGCGCCGTGGATCTGGACCGCCCGGACCGGTTCAGCCTCACGGCGGTTGCCAGCCGGCGGGCGCCGAGCGCGATTCGCTGAAGCTCAGTCCACCAGCCGCAGCGGCATCACCAGGCAGAGGTATGAGGCGCTGTCGTCCCACCCGACGGGCTCCACCGTGGCCGCCCGCTCAGGCGCCTTGAACGTGATCCTCACTTCGTCGGTGGGCATGTACTTCAGGATTTCGAGCAGGTAGCTGGCATTGAAGCCGATCTCCAGCGGATCTCCATCGTACGTCACGGCGATCTCGTCGTGCGCTTCACCCAGATCCGGCGTGTTCACGGAGAACCGCAACGTGCCAGCGCTGAACGCCAGTCGGACCCGGTGCGTCTGGTCGCTGGCGACGACCCCGACGCGGCGTAGGGCTGCGGACAGGGCCTGACGGTCCACCGTCGCCAGGCGATCGTTCTCGCGCGGGATCACTTGCTCGTAGTTCGGGTAGGGGCCCTCGATCAGGCGGCTGA
>CAZVKD010000173.1:0-6662 GCA_964627675.1 uncultured Gemmatimonadaceae bacterium | reverse complement strand
GCGGAGGCGGCGCAGCTCGGCGTCCGCTTGCCGGCGGAGCGAGTCGCCGGCGGCGAGCTGAGCGCTGAGCTGCGCCTGGGCACGCTGGAGCGCCGTCTCCACCGCCGCGGTCCGCTCGCGCGCCTCCGTGAGCGCGAGCCGCAGGCTCTCCACCACGGCCGCCGGCGCCGCGCCGGCCCGCGCGCTGTCGAGCTCGCGGCGAAGCCGGTCGTAGTCAAGACCGGCCACGCGCCGCAACGAGTCCGCCACCGCATCCTGCCGGCGCCGCGCCTCCTCCTGCTGCGCCGCGAGCGCTGCCTCGGACTGTCGCACCCGACGATCAGCGTACCACCACAAGGTCCCAACGGCCGCCGCCAGCAGCACCACGAACGACCACACGGCCGCGCGAATCCTGGCCGCCGAGCGCCGGCTCGACTCGTCCATGATCTCCCGGACGAACACCGTGCGACCCAGACCGCCGAAGCTGCGTCGCGCCTGGACCGGCGCCGCCCGTTCCGCCGCCGCGTCCCGCTGGGGCAGCGTCACCTGAAGCTGGAGGATCTCCAGATCCGGTCCGCCGGGCCCCAGCACGACGTGGTCCCCAACCTTGAGCGGCCGCTCACCGGTGACTTGGATCCCGTTCAACAGCGTCCCGTTGCGGCTGCGGGCGTCGCGCACCACCGCCAGGCCCCCCGGTTTCAGCACGATTTCCGCATGGACCCGCGACACCGTGGTGCCCCTGATGCCCGCCGGCTGCACTTCGCACTCCCGTCCCCGCCCCAGCCGAATCCGCCGGCCTGCTACGTCGAACCGTTGATCGGCGCTGATCTCGCGCAAGACCAGACGCAGCGAAGCGGCGGGCGCCTGGGGCGCCAAAGGTGGTGCGTCCGCCCTCGGCGTGGGTTGCACCGGCTCCGGTCGCCGTGGCGCCGCCGGCGCCGGCGCAGGCACCGGGGACCGGGCGGGCGGCGCTGGTGAAGAAGCCGGCGGGTCCATGCGCAGCGTGGGCGCCCACGGCTCGACGCCAGGCGGCGGCGGGGAAGCGGGAGCCGGCACCTCCGGGAGCGTCTCCTCCAGCCGCTCTCCCGCGGCCACCTCGATCCGATACCTGGGACCCTTCTGCCCCAGTCCGATCACGACGCCGCTCACGATCGGCTGCTTCGATCCCGCGGCCATCCGCCGCTCGTCCAGGTACGTCCCGTTCCGACTCCCGAGATCCTCGAGCACCCAGCGGGCGTTCTCGAACACCACGCGCGCGTGGGCGACCGACGCAAAGCCCGCTCCCTCCCCCGTCACCACAATCTCGGAGGCTGGGTCCCGGCCTATACGGACGAGGGTCTGCTGGAACTCGCGCGTGTCCCCAGTTCGGACGTCGCGCACGCGGAGGAGCGGCATGACGCGCCTAAACTAGCGCCCGCAATCCACCCTCCGCCATTAGCTTTGCTGTCATGTCCGACAGCGCCTCGCCCTCGCCTCTCGCGGCGCCGCATGACCCGGTGCCCCCGCAGGTCCCGGCTGGGGAGTTGTGCCGCGCCGCCGAGCGGATGTTCGCCGACACGTTGGTGATCGAGGAATTGGTGGCGGCGTCCGACGAGCGGGCCCTCTTTCTGGTGTGGGACACGGTGCTGAAGCGGCGGGTCGCCCTGCGGGCGCACTTGTACCCGCACGTGCCGGGGCGAGCGTGGTTCGTGCGGGAGAGCGAGCTGCTGGCGGCGCTGGACCACCCGGCCATCCGCCCGGTGTACAGCGCCGGCACCAGAGAGACGTGGGCCTATCGGATCTCCAAATGGATCGAGGGCGAGAGCCTGCACGACACGGTCCGCCGGGGGCCCCGCCCGATTCCCTCCATCATGCAACTGGCCCGCGATCTGCTGGGCGCGCTGGACTATGCGCACGCCAAGCGCATCATTCTGCGACGCGTCGTGCCCACGACCGTCATGATCGATCTGAACGATCGCGCCGTGATCACGGATCTGCGGTTTGCCAACGCCTGCCTGGCCCTCGCCGCCCACGACACGAACCCCTCGAGCCAGCCCTTCCTCGCGCCGGAGGTGCGCGACGGGCAACCCGGCGACGTGCCGAGCGATCTCTACACCGCCGGCGCGTTGCTGTATTTCGGGGTGACCGGCCGCGCGCCGGCGCTCGATCCGGATGAGCTGGTGCCGCCGCGCGCCATTCGGCCCTCCTGCCCGCAGGCTCTCGAACGCATCGTACTGCGCGCCCTCCAGCGTGAGCCCGGCAGCCGGTACCTCACGGCGCACGAGATGGGAGACGATCTCTTGTCGGACTTGGGCGACTTCGAACTCCAGGCGACGGTGACGCCCCCCGGCCCCACGGCCTCACCCGAGGAGGCGCGCGCGTGGGAAAAGCGGCTGCGCCGCGCGCTGGGCGATGATTACGAGCTCTTGCGCGAGGTGGGCCGCGGCGGCTTCGGGCGCGTGTACCTGGTGCGCGATCTCGCGCTCGAGCGCGAGGTGGCGCTCAAGGTGCTGCACCCCAGCCTGACAAGCGATCCCGAGGTCGTGGAGCGTTTCCGCCGCGAGGCCCAGCTGGCCGCCCAGCTGGCCCATCCGCACGTCGTGAGCATCTACGACATCGGCGGGCGGGCCGGTTTGTTGTGGTACACCATGGCGTACGTGCCCGGCGTGTCCCTCGCCGGGCTGGTCAAAGCCCAGGGCCCGCTGCCCGTGGATCGGGTCGTGCGCGTGCTGCTCGAGTCTCTCTCCGCACTGGAGCACGCTCACCAACGCGGCGTGATCCACCGGGACCTCAAGCCGGAGAACATCCTGATCCAGGAAGGGAGCGGCAGCGTGCGGATCACGGACTTCGGCCTGGCCATGGCGTTCTCCGGCGCGGCCCGCTTCGGCGGTGCGTCATCCCATTCCGGCACGCCCGAATTCGCCGCGCCCGAGCAGCTGCTCGGAGGGCACGTGGACGCGCGCGTGGACTTCTATGCGCTCGCCTGCTCGGCGTTCTTTGCGCTCGCGGGACGCTCGCCCTTTGGCGGCGGCACAGTCGAAGCCGTGATCGCTCGCCAGACAGTGGGAAGCATGCCGGACCTGCGCGATGCGCGTCCGGACGTACCGGAGGCGCTCATGCGAGCGCTGGCCCGCGCCACGGCCCGCGTGCCCACCGACCGGTTCCCGTCCGCCGCGAGCTTCGCCGCCGCCGTGCACGACGCGGTTCGGCCCTGGTGGCAGCGGCCGGCGAAGCGCGTGCTCGCGTCCCTCGGCAGGCGGTGAGGCGCGCCTGCGGTGCGCCTGTGGTGGCAAGCGCCGGCGCACGATTGCAGATTGATCACCACCATCGCTGATGGCTCAGGAGACCCCTGCCATGCACACTGCGCTCCGCAATTGCGACGCCGCCGGTCGGCGGAACAGGGCGAGCCGGGCACCGTGGTTCGCTGTCCTGTGCCTCGCCACCGCCGCACCGGGCTGCGCCATGGGGCCGGCCCCTGGTGCCGGCTCAGCCGCCACCGCGCCATCGCCGGCCCACGCCTCGGGTACCCTGTACCGCCGCCTGGGAGGTTACGACGCCATCGCCACGGTGGTGGACGACTTTCTCGCTCGGATGATGGGCGATGCAGTGCTGGCAGGCTTTTTCGAGGACATGAGCGTGCCGGAAAAGAGCCGGGTGCGACAAATGCTGGTGGATCAGCTGTGCGAGATGAGCGGCGGTCCTTGCGTGTACGTGGGCCAGGACATGCGCACCGCGCATCAGGCGCTGGGGATCACCGAAGATGATTGGAACCGCGCCGTGGCGCACTTGGTGGCGACGCTGGATCAGCTCCGGGTGGTGGGGCGGGAGCGGGAAGAACTGCTGGCCGCGGTGTCCGCCCTCAAGGGCGAGATTGTGAACCCGTAAGGAAGACGTCGTCGTCAAGGGATGTGGCATGCGCATCGCCCTCGCTCAACAGCACGCAGGCCTGGACCGCTCGGACAACCTGCGCCGGGCCCTGGCCGCAATGGGGGCCGCGCGCGCCGCGGGCGCGGACGTCATCGTGTTCCCCGAACTCGCCGTGGAGCGATTCTTCCCGCAGCACGAACGATTCGACGCCGCCGATGAGTTGGCCGAACCGATCCCGGGCCCGCTTGCCGACAGGATTGCGGCGCGGGCTCGCGCGCTGAGCCTGGTCACCATCTTCAACATGTACGAGCGTGACGCCACCGGCCGATGGTTCGACAGTTCCCCCGTGTTCGACGCCGACGGGACGTTGCTCGGCGTGACCCGAATGATCCACATCACCGATTACGCCTGCTTCCACGAGCGCGCCTACTATCAGCCGGGCGACCGCGGCGCACCCGTGTACTCCACCCGGGCGGGACGCATCGGCGTGGCCATCTGTTACGATCGCCACTACCCCGAGTACATGCGCGCCCTGGCGATCAGTGGGGCCGAACTCGTGGCGATCCCCCAGGCCGGGGCGTTGGGCGAATGGCCCGATGGCCTGTTCGAGGCGGAGGTGCGCGCCGCGGCGTTCCAGAACGGCTATTACGCCGCGCTGTGCAACCGCGTGGGGCGGGAGGAAAGGCTCACGTTTGCGGGGGAATCGTTCGTGGTGGACCCGGAAGGCCAGGTCGTCGCTCGCGGGAAGCCACTCGAGGACGACCTGGTCACCGCAGATCTGGATCTTCCCAGCGTTGCCACCTCCACCGCGCGCCGGCTCTTCTGGCGCGACCGGCGGCCGGAGCTATACCGCGACTGGTTCGGCTGAGGGCTTTGTCTCCGGCTCGCGCGCCACCGCCATGCCGGGCGACGACCGCCTCCCCCTGACCGGCAGCAGCCGGACCCGGACCCACTGCTCCACGTCATCCGCGACGGTGTAGAGCACCGGCACCAGCACCAGTGTCAGGAACGTGGCGAACAACAGCCCCGTAATCACCGCGATCGCCATGGGCGCCCACCAGGCCGCCTGCTCCCCGCCCCAGTAGATGTCCGGCGCCAGCCGGGAGTACAGGCCGAGGAAGTCGAAGTTGAACCCGACCGCCAGCGGCACCAGCCCGAGGACGGTGGTGATGGCCGTGAGCCACACGGGCCGGAACCGCGTCTTGCCCGCCGCGATGATGGCCTCGCGCATGCCCAAGCCGTCGCGCCGGCGCAGCGTGTCCGTGTAGTCGAGCAACACGATGGCGTTGTTCACCACGACGCCCGCCAGGCTGATCACGCCGATCCCGGTCATGATGACGCCGAACGGCATGCGGAACACCACCAGCCCGAGCAGCACGCCCACCGTGGACATGACCACCGACGTCATGATGATGAGCGGCTTGGCGATCGAATCGAACTGCGCCACGAGAATCCCGGCGATGAGCAACAAGGCCAGGAAGAATGCCCCGCTCAGGAAGGCTTGCGACTCGTCCTGCTCCTGCTGCTGGCCGGCGTATCGCAGCTCGTAGCCGGACGGCAGCGAATTCGGGACGTCCGTCAGCTCGCGCCGCACCTCCGCCAGGACCGCGTTCGCGTTGTAGCCCGTGCGCACGTCGGACGAGACCGTGACGACGCGGTCCAGGTCCTTCCGCTTGACGTCGCCGCTCCCCTTGCCCACGTACCACTGCGCCACCGAGGACAGGGGAATCTGCTTGCCGTCGTCCACAATGGTCAGGTCCGCCAGCGCATCCAGGTCCTCCCGGTACGGCTTCGCCAGCCGGACCGTGATGTCGTATTCGTCCTTGCCGTCGCGGAACCTGGAGGCTTCGGCGCCGTTGATGGCGCTTCGTACGGTTCTGCCGATTTTCGAGGTATTCAGCCCGTACAACGCGGCCTTCTCTCGGTCCACCTCGATCACCAGCTCGGGCCGTCCCGCCTCCATGTCGCTCTCGAGTCCGTCCAGCTTGGCGTACACCGGCGACCGCTCCAGCCGGTGCACCACGCTGTCGCCGAGCGCGCGCAACACGTCCGGATCCTCGCCACTGATTTCGATCGTGATGGGCCTGCCCGTGGGTGGCCCCATGTTGGGCAACTCCACCGACACCTCCGCCCCGGCGATCCCCCGGCCGACGGTTTGCCGCATCCGCTCGATCGTCTCGAACACGTCGTTCCGCTGGGCCTTGAAGTCCACGAAGTTCACGGCGACGGTTCCCAGGTGCGTGCCGCCGCTGCCGCCGCCGCTGAAACCGCCGGAGATTTGGGACCCTGAGGTGGCAACCACGGACTCCACGTCCTCCCGGCCCTGGATCGCCGACAGGTCCTGCTCGATGCGACGCACCACGCGGTCGGTCTCTTCAACCCGCGTGCCCAGGGGCGCCTCGACCTGGGCATACACGGTGGCCGGCGGGATGTCCTCCGGGAAGAACTCGATGCCGGCCCCCAGCACGCCGTACACCACGAACCCGGCCACGAACGAACCCGCCGAGCCCCACAGGACGCGAGGGCGGTGGTCCAGCGACCATCGCAGCATCCGCTCATACCGCCCGATGACCCAGGGCAGGCCCGTCGTCATGACCCAGCGGGCGCTCGGCTCACCGACCTTGTGATGAAACACCCGCAGCAGCGCCAGCGTGACCAGACCGAGCGCGGCCGTCAGCCAGTTGAGGACGGCAATGGCGACGAACGCCAGGGCGATCCCTCCGATGATCACCCGCCGCATGGTCGGCGTCATCGGCGCGCGTGGCGTGCTTTCGGCCTTGAGGAACAGGGCGCAGAACACCGGCACGATGAGCAGCGCCACGAACAGCGACGCCGAA
>CAZVKD010000172.1:0-6673 GCA_964627675.1 uncultured Gemmatimonadaceae bacterium | reverse complement strand
CGGCGAGTACCTGCTGGAGGAGATGGCCCGGATCGCGGTGGAGGTGGAGTACGCGTCCGAGTTCCGCTACCGCAATCCGATCGTGGACCATCGCACGCTGGTGGTGGCCATCTCCCAGAGCGGCGAGACTGCGGACACCCTGGCCGCCGTGCGGGAGGCGAAGCAGCGGGGCGCCCGCACGCTCGGCGTGGTCAATGTGGTGGGCAGCAGCATCGCCCGGGAGGTGGACGGCGGGGTGTACATCCACGCCGGCCCCGAGATCGGCGTCGCGAGCACCAAGGCGTTCACGTGCCAGGTCGCGGCGCTGGCGCTTCTCACGCTCCGCCTCGGCCGGCTGCGGGCCCTATCCGTGCTCCAGGGGCGCGAGATGGTCCGCGCGCTCCAGCAGTTGCCCGATCAGATCGCCGAGACGTTGACCCGCGCGGCGGAGGTGGAGCGGGTGTCGCAGGCGTTCCGCGGGGTGCAAAACGCGCTGTACTTGGGCCGGGGGTACAACTTCCCGGTGGCGCTGGAAGGCGCCCTGAAGCTCAAGGAGATCTCCTATATCCACGCCGAGGGCTATCCGGCGGCCGAAATGAAACACGGTCCCATCGCCCTGATTGACCAGAACATGCCCGTGGTCTTCGTGGCGCCCCACGACGCCGTGTATCAGAAGATCCTGTCCAACGTGCAGGAGGTGAAGGCGCGGCGGGGTCGCGTCATCGCGGTGGTGACGGACGGCGATCGCGAGATCGCCGAACTGGCGGACCACATCGTGACCATCCCGCGGACCATTGATGCGCTCACGCCCGTGCTCAGCGTGATTCCCCTCCAGCTGCTGGCCTACCACATCGCGGTGCATCGCGGGTGCGACGTGGACAAGCCGAGGAACCTCGCCAAGTCGGTGACGGTGGAGTAGGCGGTGGCCCAGGGGGAGGGGTGAGAGCCGTCATCCAGCGCGTCGCCCGAGCCTCGGTCGCGGTTGATGGGCGAGTGACCGGTTCCATCGGGGTGGGCTTTCTGGTTTTCCTCGGCATCGCGCCCGGCGATGGCCCGGAGCACGTGACGTGGATGGCAGACAAGGTGGCCGGGCTTCGCGTGTTCCCGGACGATGAGGGCAAGATGAATCGGGACCTCGCGGCCGTTGGGGGAGGCGTGCTCGTGGTGTCGCAGTTCACGCTGTACGGCGACGTGAGTCGAGGTCGCCGCCCGTCGTTCATCGGCGCGGCGCCTCCGGAGACGGCCATCCCGCTCTACCAGGCCTTCGTTGCTGCGCTCCGGGAGCGTGGACTCCGGGTGGAGACGGGGGAGTTCGGCGCGATGATGCAGGTGGAGCTGGTGAATGACGGACCGGTGACGCTCATCGTCGAGCGCTGACATGCGGCGCGGCGTTCTCGTTCCGCCATCGGTCCCGCGCGGATGATCGTCCTGGCCTCGAACTCGCCGCGACGCCGCCAGTTGCTCGAGATGCTGGGCATTCCGCATCTCGTGGACCCGGCGGACGTTGACGAAGCACAGCGCTCCGGCGAGGCGCCCGAGGCGTTCGCCTCGCGCATCGCCCGCGAGAAGGCCGAGCAGGTTGCCCGGCGGCATCCGGGGCGCGCCGTCCTGAGCGCCGATACGGTCGTGGTGGTTGACTCGGTCACGCTCGGCAAGCCCGCCTCGGCCGAGGATGCGGTGGGCATGCTGCAACGGCTGGCCGGCCGCGAGCATCGCGTGGTGACCGCCGTTGCGCTGGTGTACGATGGTAGAGTGTATGAGCGCTGCGACGTGACGCGGGTATGGTTTCGGCCCCTCAGGATCGCTGACATCCGCGCGTATGTCGCCACCGGGGAGCCATTCGACAAAGCCGGTGCCTACGGAGTCCAGGGGAAAGGGAGCGTCCTGGTCGAGCGGATCGAAGGTGACTTCTTCAGTGTGATGGGGCTGCCCGTCAGACTGGTCATCGAGTTGCTCGAGGCGGCCGGCCTGCCCTACAGCTTCACTCGATAGACCGGCACCGCCTGCGCTTTGCCCTTGAGCTGCATGGGCTCCAGGGCCTCGACCGGTGGGGGCTGCTTGAGCTGTTTGAAGAAGGGTTCCGAGATGATGATCTCGCCGGGCCCCGCTTTGGAGCACAGCCGGGAGGCCGTGTTCACGGCGTCGCCGATCACCGTGTACTCCAGCCGGCGGTCGCTCCCGATGTTGCCGGCGAACACTTCGCCGTGGTTGATGCCAATGCCGATGTTCACGGGCCGGCGCCCCTGTTCGGCCCATTTCTTGTTCAGCTCGGCCAGCACGCGCTGCATCGCAATGGCCGCGCGCATCGCTCGATCCGCGTCGTCCTCGTGGCGCAGCGGCGCGCCCCAGATGGCCATGATGGCGTCGCCGATGAACTTGTCGAGCGTCCCCTCGTGCTCGAAGATGATCTCCACCATCTCCGTGAAGTATTCGGAGAGCAGCGTGGTGATCTCGTCCGGTCCCATGTTCTCCGACATCGGCGTGAAGCCGCGGATGTCACTGAAGAAGATCACGACGGGCCGTTTCTCGCCGCTGCCCAGTCTGACCGACCCGACCTGACTGGCGATTTGGGCGGCCACGTTGGGGGCGAAGTACCGCTGGAAGTTCGAGAGCACCACCGCTTCCCGTCGGATGCGCTCCGTGAGCTGGCTGTTCTCGATGGCCACCGCGGCGATGCCGGAGAAGGCGATCAGGAACTCGAGGTCCTCATCGCCGAAGGAATGCGTGGCTGTGAGGTTGTCCACGTAAATGATGCCGAGAACCTTGCCCTCGCTCCCCATGAGCGGCGTGCACATGGCCGACCGCACGCTCTGCATCAGGATGGACTGGCCTTTGAATCGCTCGTCTGCGGCGGCATTGTCCGTGAGAATGGCCAGCCGCTCGTTCACGGCGCGCCGGGCGATGGACTGGGGAACGTGTCGGCTGCCGCCCGCGTCGCCCAGGCGGTTCTTCGAAACCCGCGGCACCAGATCGCCGTTGCCTTCCACCATCAGGATGGACACCCGGTCCACGTTCATGACCTGGAACGTGATGTCCACCACCTTTTGCAGCAGCTTGTCCACCTCCTGCTGCTTCGACAGCTCCTTGGAAATGTCCAGCAGCAGGCTGAGCTTGGTGGACTGACGCTCGGCGGTGGAGTCCCCCACCACCTTGAGCTGCGAGGCGCCGCTCGGCCTGCCGGAGATACGAGCCTGGATGTTCCCCAGTTCCTCGACCGGCAACTGCCGGACGATGGTGGCTTCCGGCGGTCTGGGGCCGAATCCGGCCGGTGCCTCGGCCCTCGGCGGCGCCTTCGCCGCCGGCGGCGTCACCTCTCGGACGCGGAACGCCACCTTGCCGAACGTCACCGTATCGCCGTCCTGGGCGACGGCCTGTCCCGAGATCTGGGTGCCGTTCACGAAGGTCCCGTTGCTGGACCCCAGGTCTCGAACGGACAACGTGCCGTTTCTCAGCACAACCTCGGCGTGGCGGCGAGAGACGGTGGGGTCGTAAATCGGCAGGTCGCTCGTCACCGCGCGGCCAACCACGATCGGCCGGCCTTCGGCGAGCTCGACGGTCTGATCTCCAGACGTGCTGATCAGCTTGAATGCGGACACGGAGCGCTCCCCAACAATCGGGAATATACGTGCGGTCCAAAACCGACGCTAACGCCCAGGGCAGGCGATGCTTCCCGCTCGCGCGCGGCCGCTCACGGTGCGCTGGCCAACGCCAGCGCGCGCAGCACCGCCTGCGCCTTGCTCTCGGTCTCCTGGAACTCGCGCGCCGGATCGCTGTCCGCCACCACGCCCGCCCCGGCCTGGACCCAGGCCGTCCCGCCGGCCATCACCGCCGAGCGAATGGCGATGGCCGTGTCTAACGTCTCGGCTCCCCAGCCGATGTACCCCACGGCACCGGCGTAGGGGCCGCGGCGCACCGGTTCGAGCTCGTCAATCAATTGCATCGCCCGCACCTTCGGCGCGCCACTCACCGTGCCCGCCGGAAAGCTGGCCCGCAAGGCGTCCAGGGCGTCGAGCCCGGGGCGCAAGCGACCCCGGACCTCGCTCACGAGGTGCTGGACCTGCGAATAGCGCTCGATCACCTCCCGCTCGGTGACCCGCACGGAGCCGAACTCCGCGACGCGACCCACGTCGTTGCGCCCGAGGTCCACCAGCATCCGGTGCTCGGCGAGTTCCTTTTCGTCGCTCAGCAAGGCGCGGCCCAGGGCGTCGTCTTCGCTCGGTCCGGCCCCGCGCGGCCGGGTGCCGGCGATCGGCCGCACGATCACCTCGCGGTCCGACACGCGCACCATCACTTCGGGCGAGCTGCCGGCCAGCGCCAGCTCGTCGAGCTTCAGGAAGAAGAGATACGGCGCCGGATTCAGCGCCCGGAGCGCGCGATAGACCTGAAACGGCTCGGCCGTGCAAGTCACGTCCTGGCGGCGCGACAGCACGACCTGGAAGACGTCTCCCGCGCGGATGTGCTCGCGGATGCGCTCCACGTTTCGCTCGAACGTGGCTCGGTCGGACGGCGACGTGGCCCTTAGCGCTCGGGCGTGGTCGAGCGCGATGGGCGGAAGGGCCGGCGGAGCGCTCAACCGCCGCACCAGCGCGTCAATGCGCTGCAGCGCGCCCTCGTAGGCGCGTCGCACCGCGCGCGCATCATCGCCCGTGCCCACCTCGGCGTTGGCAACGATTACGGCGCGCCCGAACAGGTTGTCGAGCACGACCAGCGTGTCCACCAGCATGAAGATGGCCTCCGGCACCCCGCGGTCGTCGGGAGGCGGCGCGGGCAGTCGCTCGATGGCTCGCACGGCGTCGTAGCCCACGTACCCCAACAGGCCCCCGGTGAAAGGCGGCAGTCCCTGGTGGCGGGGCGAGCGCCGTGGCCGAATCAGGGTGCCCAGGTGCTCGAAGATGTCCGTGACCGGTCCGATGGGCTGCCAGCCCTGGCCGGGACGCCAGCACTCGACGGCGCCGCTTCGATAGCGCCAGACTTCCCGCGGCTCGGCGCCGGCGAAGGAATAGCGCGCCCACCGTTCGCCGCCCACAACGGACTCGAGCAGAAAGGCGAAGGGGCCGCGCGCCACCGCCGCGCACGCCACGACGGGCGTGAGCGTGTCCGCCGAGAATTCCCGCACCACCGGGACCCACCCGCCTCCGGCCGCGCGGGCCGCAAAGGTCTCGAAGCTCATCGCCGTCACCGCGGGGCGGCCGCGACGTAGCGCCCGCCGCCGCTCACGCGGGCCGTCACGGCATCACCACCGGTTCCGCCGGAGCCGGCGGCCACGATCCAGCGGTCAACCCCGGCGTCGCGCCAGATGTCGAGCGCCGCCGCATAGGACAGCGCATCCGGATAGCGGAAGGACACCAGCCCGGCCGAGAGATCCCCGTAGCGCGCGTAGGAGAGCGTGACCGTCGGCCGCGCGCTCGTGGCGAACACCAGGCCGGCGGGCGACAGGGTAATGCCGTAGATGCCCGCGTCCGGCGTGATGGTGACCCGGACGGAGTCCGCGGTGCCCAGCGGCACGCCGTCGAGGCTCGCCAGCGCTCCGGGCGGGAACTCGAGGTCGGCGAACACGGTCGCCGCCCCGTCGCTGTGACGCAGCGTGCGGGCCACGGTCCGCGAATTCACGGCGTAAAACGTGACACTCGAGACGGGTGGCGAGCCGGCCTGTTGCGGCAGCATGATCAGATCGGCGCTGGGGATTCCGCTACCCGGGATCTGCAAGTCTTCGCAGGCCGCCAGCCACGCCAGCGCGGTGCAGCTTGCCGCGCCCCAGAGGCGCCGTGATATTGCCCTCCGATGCACCGAGCGATCCGGGCGATGGCGGGTGGCGTGGTCTTGTGCGCCGCGGGGCCGGCCGCCGCCCAGGAATGGAACGCTCCTTCCGCGATCGCCCTCATCGAGCGGGCGGTGGCTCGCCGGGCGGGAATGCAGGCCGACAGCGGGCTTCAATCGTTTCAGGCTCGAGCGCACGGGTTCGTCTTCTTCCTGGGACAGTTGGGAGAGGAGGCGACGACACCGCGGCTGATCAAGGCGGATCAGCTCGTGGTCGAAGTGTACTGGCGGACTCCGGGCCACAGCAAGCAACGCATCATCGGATGGCGGGACCGGCTGGACCTTCCGGCTGGGATCCAGTATCACCGGGACCATTTGGGGATCGTCACCAACGGGTTCGGCGATCGCATTCGCCTCGGGGAAGGGGACGAGGTGCGCGACGTGCCCCACCCGCTCTCTGCGGCCGGACGCCTGCTGTACGACTTCGCGCTGAGCGATTCGCTGACGATTGCGCTTCCACAGCGCGACGTGCGCGTGTACGAGCTGCTGGTCCGCCCCCGCGATCTGGGCGCCCCCCGGTTGGCCGGCGCCCTCTACCTCGACGCGGCAGACGCCGAGCTGGTGCGGTTCCGCTTCCGCTTCACGCCCAACGCGTATCTCGACCCCACGCTCGAGGACATCAGCGTGGAGCTGGATAACGGGCTGTGGGATGGTCGGTTCTGGTTGCCACGGCGCCAGGAGATCGAGATCCGCCGACGCACGGAATGGTTGGACCTGCCCGCCCGCGGCATCATCCGCGGGCGGTGGGAGATCGGGGAGTATCGGCTCAATGTGGCGCTCCCGGAGTCCGAGTTCCACGGGCCGGAGATCGTGGCGGCGCCCGCGGAGCAGCGTGCCGGGTTCCCGTGGCCCGAGTCCCTCGACGTCGCCGTTGCCG
>CAZVKD010000171.1:0-6682 GCA_964627675.1 uncultured Gemmatimonadaceae bacterium | reverse complement strand
GCATCCGCTGGCACGCCTCCTCACAATTAGGGACATTAAGTTGGAGCATCACTAGAGAGAGAGTATAGCGACGGGTATTACGCATGTGGCACTGATCAACCTGTTTCCTTCGGGCCTGTCCCGCTCGTTTACTCCTCTCCGGTCAGCCTCCGCCCTGCGGGAAACCGGCCCGAGACCGGGCTCGGTGTACGATACCCGTACTTCCGAGCCTCCGCGAGACGCTCTATCGCCGCGGCCCGCTCCCGTTGCCCCCGCGAGCCGTGGAGGCTAGCGTGCCATAGCGCGTTCCGGGAGTGTCCGATGCCGAGCCAACTCGCCGCGAAAACCTGTGTGCCCTGCCGCGGCGGACACCCGCCCCTCCGCGGCAGCGAGATTACCGCCCTGCTCGAACAACTGGGCGGCGGCTGGCAGGTGGTGGACGAACATCACCTGATCAAGGAATACCGCTTCAAGAACTTTCAGGAGGCCCTCGCGTTCGCCAATCGCGTGGGCGCGGTGGCCGAAGAACAGGGACACCATCCGGACATCCACATCGCCTGGGGGAAGGTCCGGCTGGAAGTCTGGACGCACAAGATCAACGGGCTCACGGAAAGCGATTTCATCCTGGCGGCCAAGGCGGACGCGGCCCTGACGTCTTGACGTCTCGCGCGCCCCCCGGCGCGAGCCCGGGCGGCACCTCATCGCGGCAGCGTGAAATTCACGGTCCAGATGCGTCCCGCGAAGCTGCGATACCGATCGTCGTTCAGCCACACGCCTTCTTCGGCAAACCGGTAGACGGCCTCCACGGGCGTTCCGCCCTCGATCACAGCTCTCACCCTCACCAATCCGAGCGGCGCGCGGCAAACCACGTAACGGCCCGCGCTGTCAGCAACCGAACGAACCAGCGACTCCGCCACCTGCAACGCCCCGCGCGCGCCGCCAACCGTCTGCCAGCGCGCCTCGACTCGCGCCCCGCGCACCGGCCGCCCGGACCCATGCTCGCGCACCACTCCCACGAGGACGCGCTCGCCCGGGCGCAGCGGCTCCTCGGGGCACAGCGATTGAATCAGGCGCGCCTCCGGCGGGACGGCGAGCGACACGATCGAGCGGCTCCCGGTTCGCAGCACCACCGGCGTCGTGGGCGCCTCGACGCCCAGAGAATCCACTCGCGGATGGCGGAACGAAACGCCATAGGGGCCGTCGCGGGGCACGACCAACGAGAACGCGCCCTGCTCATCGGCGCGCACCGAGTCCGTGGTGCTCACCAGGAACACGGTCGCGCGGCTGAGTCCCATCCCTCGCGTGGAATCGTACACGGTCCCTTCGAGGATCGCCTGGCGGGCGGAGTACACCACTGTGCCCCGCGTGGTGCTGATACTCAAGACCTGCCCGCCCCGCTGGCGGAACCCCAACACGCGCGCCTCCGGCATGCGCCCCGTGTCGCGATACACCACGCGCCCCATTCTGGCCATGCGAATCCACCAGCGCTGCACGATCCACGCGCCGGTGGCGAGCCGCATGAAATCAATGGCCCCGCCGAGCACCTCTTCGGGCAGCTCCGGCGGCAGGTTAGTGTAGGAGTACGCGAGGCCGCGCAGCTCGGCGCTCCGGCGATCGAACCACAACACGCCCTTGATGTCGGGAAGGAAGCGCCCGGGGGCGGGCTCGAAGGCGAGGCCGACCAGCCCTTCATGCTCGCCCTCGCCCTCGCGCGCCGTGAAGCAATGCGTGTTCAGAAACGCAGTACTCAGCAAGACGTTGGCGTCCGGGGCGTAGTAGTCCACCGTGTCGCCGCGCCCTTTCACCACGAAGCCACGATCGGCGAGCTCCTGCGCCGGCAGGCTGGAGAACGGCGCCTCCGCGTACCCCGAGGTCGTCCAGGACGAGTCGCTGATCGGGCGATCTCCGCCGGGCCCGAAGTCGCGCACGAAGTGCAGCAGCTGGTAGCGGTGTAAACGCTGATCCGACGTCCACGAGACGGCCGACAACGCCTCGCGCGCCTCCTCCCACAACCTCGCCGTGACCGAGCCGACCTCGCCGCGGGAGCCGCACTGCGGCCGGCCCTCTACCACGACGGGCGGCAACATCGCCGGCACCACCTCGACTTCCATGCGGTGAACGACCGTTTGATCGGCCTCCAGCGCCAGCGGCGGAGAAACGGTCAGCCGGAAACCGATGCGCTTGGATTGCAGGCGATACCGACCAGGCGCCGGCGCCCGGATCAAGAATCGGCCGGCGTCGTCCGTGAGCACTCGCGCCACCTCGGCATCCTCTGCATCGAGCAGCACCACGAACGCGCCACGGATGGGACGGTTGTTGCCCCGCTCCACGAGCACGCCGCGCACCGCCTGGGCGTGGAGCGGGCCCACCGCAACGGCGGCGACGCAGAATGCCGTCAAAAACCGAGAAGGTGGCACGGGAAGGATGGTGAAGGATGTGAAGGATGGTGAAGGATGTGAAGGATGATGAAGGATGGGAAGGATGGTGAAGGTTGGGAAGGATGGTGAAGGCAAGGTCATCTCGTTCCCCATCCTTCACCATCCTTCACCATCCTTCATATCCTTCATATCCTTCATATCCTTCACATCCTTCATATCCTTCACATCCTTCATATCCTTCACATCCTTCACATCCTTCCCCATCCTTCCCCATCCTTCCCCATCCCCTACCCCACCCCGAACAGCTCGATGCCTCGCTCGTACCGGCGTTCGATTCGCCGCCGCAGCGGGGCGTGCTCCGGGCTGCGGAGGGCGGGATCGCGCTCCAGCAGATCGAACGCCGCGCGCCGGGCCGGCACCAGCAGATCGCCGTCAGTGGCGAGGTTCGCGTATCGCAACGGGATGCCTCCCGATTGCCGGCGACCGGCCAGCTCGCCCATACCCCGTTCCCGGAGATCCAGCTCCGCAATGCGGAAGCCGTCGGTGAGCCTGGCGAACTGCCGCAGCCGTTTCGCGGCGGGACGATCGTCGGTGAGCAGAATGCAGTGGCTCTCCTCGCTTCCCCGCCCCACCCGCCCCCGGAGCTGATGCAGTTGCGCCAGCCCGAAGCGCTCGGGGTGCACGATCAGCATGACCGTGGCATTGGGCACGTCAATGCCGACCTCGATGACGGTGGTCGCCACGAGCACCGCGACCTCGCCGTCTCGGAACGCGCGCATGACGCGATCCCGCTCGTCGGCCTTCATGCGGCCGTGCACCAGGCCCACGGTGTGCGGCGCGAGCCGCTTGGCCAGGTCGGCGGCTGCGGTGGTGGCGGCCCGGAGATCCATGCGCTCCGACTCCTCGATGATGGGATACACCACGTACGCCTGCCGCCCCGCCGCGCACTGCGCCTGGACGAATTGGTACACTCGCGCACGATCCGCCCCGGTGCGAACGGCGGTGCGCACAATGGGGCGCCCCGCCGGTCGCTCGGTGAGCACGGAAATGTCGAGGTCTCCGTATACCGTGAGCGCGAGGGTCCGCGGAATCGGGGTGGCGGACAAGAGCAGGACGTCGGGCGCCGCCCCCTTGGCGATCAGCGCCGCTCGCTGCTCCACGCCGAAGCGGTGCTGCTCGTCAATCACCACCAGCCCCAGCCGGCGAAACGCCGTGGGCTCCTCGATAAGCGCGTGCGTCCCCACGATGATGCGAGCCCCGCCGGACTCGATGCGCCGTCGCGCCGCGGCCTTGTCCGCCCCGGCGAGCCGGCCCAGCAGAATCTCCGGCGCCATCCCCAGCGGCTCGAGCAACGCGGCAATGGTTCTTCCGTGCTGCTCCACCACGAGCTCGGTGGGCGCCATGAACGCCGCCTGATAGTCGTTCTCCACGGCGAGAAGCATGGCGAACAGCGCCACCACCGTCTTGCCGGTCCCGACGTCACCCATGAGGAGCCGGTGCATGCGCTCGGCCGACAGCATGTCCCGAGTGATCTCCCGCACCGTCCGCTTCTGGCCGGCCGTCAGCGCGAAGGGCAGCGCTTGTTTGAGCGCGGTGGTGAGTTCCCGGCGATTCTCGAAGTGAACGCCCTTGCGGGCCGCTTTCGACAGTCGCCGCGCCCGCGCCACGATCAGCTGAAGATCAAATAACTCGTCGAAGGCGAGGCGGCGCCGGGCTTCCTCCACCGCTACCCTCCCTCCGGGGCGAGCGGGAGCGAGAAAAGCGGAGGAGGGGCGGTGGAGGGTGACCAGGGCGTCGCGCAGCGGCAGCACGGCGGCGGCCTGCCGCACTGGCCGAGGGAGCGGATCCTCCACCAGGTCAACCAGGGCGTCGAGATGATCGAGAACGATCCGGCGGATCTGGCGATGACTGAGCCCTTCCGTCGCAGGATACACCGCCAGCACGAGGCCTCCCTCGCCTCGCCCTTCTCCGCTCTCCCCTCGCCCTCGCCCGCCCCGAGCATCCCCGGCGTCTTCCAACACGACATGCTCCCGCGGCACGACCTGCCGGCCATGGAAATGCTTGACCGGCCCCGTCACGAGCAGGAGCTGCCCGGGCTCGATGACCCGGTCCAGGAACGCCTGCCCCGGCCAGGCGCACTCGATCAGCCCGGAATCGTCCCGCAGCACGGCCCGGAAGATCCTGAGCCCTTTCCGCGTGGGGAGTACGCCCTTGGACACGACGCGCCCCACCAGCGTGACCTCGTCTCCCTCTCGCGCCTTCGCGATGGGCGTGAGTTGCGTGGCGTCGATGTAGCGGTGCGGCGTGTGGTACAGCAGATCTTCCGCGGTGCGGATGCCCAGTCGGGCCAGCGCCTCCGCCCGCCGCGGGCCCACGCCACGCAGGAACTGCACGGGGCTGTCGAGCCGCAGCGCCATCAGTCGGCGAGCAAGCGCTCCGTGAAACGGTCGGCGTCGAACGGCTCGAGGTCCTCGAGCCCCTCCCCGACGCCGACGAAGCGGATGGGGACGGGAAGCTCCGCGCGCAGCGCCACAATGACACCGCCCTTGGCGGTCCCGTCGAGCTTGGTGAGCATGAGACCGGTGAGCGGCAGCGCGGCGCCAAACGTGCGGCCCTGCTGGAGCATGTTCTGGCCGGTCGTCGCGTCCAGCACCAGGAACACCTCCTGCGGCGCTCCGGCGCGTTTCCGCGAGATCACCCGATGGACCTTCTGCAACTCACCCATCAGGTCCCGTTGCGTGTGGAGCCGGCCGGCCGTGTCCACCAGCACCACATCCGTCCCGCGCGAGGCGGCCGACTCGATGGCGTCGAACGCCACGGCCGCCGGGTCGGTGCGAGGCGCGCCCGTCACGCACGGCACACCCAGGCGGCCGGCCCACGCCTCGAGTTGCTCGCTCGCGCCGGCGCGGTAGGTGTCGGTCGCGGCCAGCATCACGCTCAGTCCCTCGCGGATCAGCCGGTGCGCAAGCTTGGCCACCTGCGTGGTCTTCCCCACGCCGTTCACCCCCACGAACATCAACACGGACGGACCCACTCCGCCACCCAACGCCAGACTTCCCGGCGTGGAGCCGTCGCGCACCGTGGCGACGATGCGCTGCGCCAACCACTCACGCACCTGGTCTTCCGTCCGCAGCGCCCCGCCCCGGACCGCCGCTTCCAGCGCCTCGAGCAGGGGAAACGCCGCCGGCCCAAAATCGGCCTCGATCAGCACGCGTTCGAAGCCCTCGAGCAGCTCCTTCCCGCCGCCCCGCAACAGCACGCCGACGTCCGTGAGCGCCACGGCTCGAATCCGGCGCCACAAGCCACCGATCACGGCAGACCCCGCCGGAGACGCCAGGCCCACTCGCCGACCAGGGCGGCGAGCACCAGACCAAACAACCAGAGCCGTTCGCGCGCGCGAGAGAGCGCCAGGGCCGCGCTCCCTCCGCCCGGCGCCGCAACCAGGGTCACGGGTCGCGCGCGGTACTCGTCGGAGTAGTGCTCCACCACCATCGTTCCCGCTAGTGCGCCCTCGCGCCACGCCCAGCGATGGGTCCCCGGTCCGAGGGGAACCTGGGCCCTGCCGTCGGCGCTGAATCGTAACGTGACGGTCGCGGTGTCGGGCCCGCTGATCCGCACCGCCGCGGAATCCGGAACGGTGTCGGCGGTCCACCGGAAGGTGACCGGCACGCCCCGCGTGGTTGCCGGGTCCGCCGATAGCGGGACGGCTCGGGCCCGCGAGCCCGAGCCCAGCAGCCAGTCCAGGCCGGCGGCGACCAGGGTGCGATACGCCTCGCGAGGCGCGCCGCCACGCAGCGCCCACCGCCACAGGCCGTCTCCCGTGACCGTCAACCTGCGCGACCCGGCCGAATCATGGCCGATCACCACGGCGCGCTCGGCCCCGCGCCGGGCGAGCCGCGCCGTGAGCCCCACCCAATCGCCCATCGCCGGCACCACCGGCGCCAATCCCAGAAGCGGCGGCACCGAGTCCCACAGCGCACCCGCGAGTCGGCCACCGATGGGCGAGGGAGGAGGCTCCGGAACCAGGTACCAGTCCCCCGGGAGCACGCTGGCCGCCGTGTCGGCCGCGCGCCAGCGCCATTGCGCCCGCGCGGTCACGGGGACCACAGGGGACCCGAACGTCACAACGACGCTGGCCGCGCGGGCGCCTTCACGTACCGCGGTCTCGGTCGCGGGCCCGAGGTCCCACATGTCCACCCACTGCCCCGGCCGGACGAGCGCGAAGGCTCGTACCGGGGCGCGAACGATCTCTGCCGCCGCCTCGGAAAAGAACCGCGCTTCCCAGTCTCCCGGCGCGGCGAGCACGGCGACGAGCGGCTCCGGTG
>CAZVKD010000170.1:0-6688 GCA_964627675.1 uncultured Gemmatimonadaceae bacterium | reverse complement strand
ACTTGTGCCGTGGCGCGCGTGGGCGGGTCCGACGGGAAGTATTGGCGATACACGGTGTTCATGTCCTGGAAGTGACGCGCGTCCTTGAGAAAGACGTTGACGGCCACCACGTCTCGAAACTCCAGGCCCCGTTGCCGCAGCGCTCCGCCCAGCCGGTCCAGCGCCTCGGTGGTCTGCTGGGCGATGGTCGCGAGCGGGCGGTCGCCGGACGTCGTGCCCGTGATGTTGGAGACGTAGACGAATTGGCGCTCCTGGGCGCCGAGCGACGGGGCGGTCATGAGCATGAAGAACAGCTGGATGGTCGTGGAAGATCCGAGCCGGCGTTGCATGTGCACATCTCCGGAACGTGATAGACGCACAGGGTTGGGCGGCGGCTAAGATAGGACCGCGCCCGCCGATGGGCGAGGACGCCCCGCGGCACGGTGCAGCGTGAGCGTCGGCCTGACGTGGCGGCCGGGCGGTCGGGGTCGTAGTTTCGCCGCTCGATGCCACCCTCACGAGCAGCCTGATGAACCAGCCAGGCGCCGTCCGCATGCGGCTCTCCGTCATGATGTTCCTCCAGTACTTCATCTGGGGCGCCTGGTCCGTCACGATGAGTACCTACCTCGGCCAGACGTTGAGATTCGAAGGGAGTCAGATCGGGTTGGCGTACGGCACCACGGCCATCGCCGCCATGATCTCGCCGTTCTTCGTGGGGATGGTGGCGGATCGTTTCTTCGCGACGGAGAAGGTCCTGTGCCTCCTGCACGTGGCGGGGGCAGTCGTGATGTACGCGGTCTCGTCCACCCGGACGTTCGGCGCGTTCTATCCCCTGCTCGTTCTCTATGCGCTGCTGTACATGCCCACGCTGGCGCTCACCAACTCGATTTCGTTCCACAACGTGCCGAGTCCGGCGAAGGATTTCCCGCGCATCCGAGTGCTGGGAACGATCGGGTGGATCGTGGCGGGTCTGTTCATCGGCTGGCTTCGGGTGGAGCCCACCCCGATGCCCATGCGGCTCGCGAGCGCGGCCTCGTTGGTCTTGGGGGTGTACTGTCTGTCGTTGCCGCACACGCCGCCCCGTTCGACCGGCGGGCCGGTGCGCCCGCGGGACTTGCTCGGGCTGGACGCGCTGGCACTGATGCGGGACCGGTCGTTCGCGATCTTCGTGATCGGGTCGTTTCTGCTGGTCATTCCGTTGCAGTTCTACTACGCGTTTACCAACCTGTTCCTGAACGAGCTCGGCATGTCGCGGGCGGCGAGCAAGATGACCATGGGCCAGATGTCCGAGATCGGGTTCATGATTCTGTTGCCGTGGTTCCTGGCGCGGCTTGGCGTCAAACGCATCCTCATGATCGGCATGCTGGCCTGGACTGCGCGCTACGCGCTCTTCGCGTTCGGAGACCTCGGGCCCGGCGTGTGGATGCTCTACCTCGGCATCCTGCTCCACGGCGTGTGCTACGACTTCTTCTTCGTCACCGGACAGATCTACGTGGACCAGCGGGCCGGCGTGGCGATCCGAGCGGCGGCGCAAGGCTTGATTGCGTTCGTGACCCTCGGGGTGGGGTGGTTCATCGGCGCGTGGGCGGCGGGTGAGGTGGTCGAAGCGTTCCAGATCGCGGGTGCGGTGGGTGGCGGCATCCACGACTGGCGTTCCATCTGGCTGGTGCCGGCCGTCGGTGCGGGGGTGGTGCTCCTGCTGTTCGCGGTAGCCTTCCGGCCGGGCGTCCAGGTGGGGGAGCGAACATCACCTGCTCGGGCGGCATAGGCCGCAAGAATGCAAGGAGCGGGAGTAGCCCCGAGTCGCCGCGGTGACGCCGGTGCGCGAGCGGGCGCCGCGCGTAATCTTCAGGGTCTTGGAGGAGCTGGTCATGTCACGGAAACGCATCAACCGCCGGTCGTTCGTCGCGGATTCGGCCAGAGCCGGTCTCGCGTTCACCATCGTTCCTCGACACGTCCTGGGCCGAGGATATCGTGCGCCATCGGATACACTGAACGTGGCGTGCGTAGGCGTGGGAGGGATGGGTCTGAGCGACGTGCGCGGCATGGCGGTCGAGAACATCTACGCGTTGTGCGACGTGGACGAGAAGCAGGCCGAGGACGCGTTCACGTCTTTCCCCAAGGCGAAGCGATACAGGGATTTTCGCGAGATGTTCGACCGGGAGGGCGATGGCATTGACGCCGTGACTGTCAGCACGCCGGATCACACGCACGCGGTGATCGCGCTCGCCGCGCTCAAGCGGAAGAAGCCGGTGTACGTGCAGAAGCCGCTCACGCGGACGCTGCACGAGGTGCGAGTGCTGGTGGAGGCAGCCAAGCGGGCCGGTGTGGCGACCCAGATGGGAAACCAGGGGCACGCGCGAGAGGGCACGCGACTGATCCGAGAATGGGTCGAAGCGGGCGCGATCGGAACCGTTCGTGAGGTGCATTTTTGGACCAATCGCCCCATCTGGCCCCAGGCCATGGATCGCCCACTGGAAGACTACCACGTGCCTCCGTGGCTCGACTGGGATCTCTGGCTCGGTCCCGCGCCGGCGCGCCCGTATCATCCCGCCTACGCGCCGTTTCGCTGGCGCGGCTGGTGGGACTTCGGCACGGGAGCCCTGGGCGACATGGCGTGTCACATCATGGATGCGGCGTTCTGGACGCTCGACTTGCGGTACCCCGGTCGGATCGAGGTGGAGCACACACCGCTGTACCGGGAGACCGCACCCAAGGGATCGCGGATCACCTATCGCTTCCCCGCGCGGGGCGGCCGGGGGCCGGTGACCGTGGTGTGGCGCGACGGGGCACTGTTCCCGCCTCGGCCGCCGGAGGTGCCGGACGACGCTGCGTGGCCACCAGAGGATGGCGGCGGGCAGTTATGGATCGGGTCGGATGGGAAGCTGGTGGCGGGTACCTACGGCGACGACCCGAGGCTGCTCGACGAGAAGCGCCATCAGGAGATCACGGGAACGCCGCGCGTGGCGAAGTACCCCAGGACGGAGGGCGTGTACGCCGAGTTCATTGCGGCGGCAAAAGGTGGGTCCACGGCGGGCTCCAACTTCGTAGACCATGCCGGCCCGCTCACGGAGATGGTGCTGCTCGGCAATCTCGCGGTGCGCACCGGGCGCAATCTGGACCTGAATCCGGAGACGGGGCAGGTGACGAATGTCCGGATTCCGGAGGAGTGGCTGAAGCCGGAGTACCGGGCGGGGTGGAGTCTGGACTAGACTAAGACGGGCGAGGCGGGGCGAGGAGCGACGAGTCCGCCCTCCTCGCCCCCCCCTCGTCGCTCCTGGTCGTTCCTCGCCCCGTCTAACTCACGGTCGCCAGTGCCCCGGCCTCGTGCCACTCTGCGATCACCTGATCGGTGGTGCGGAACTGTTCGTCAGGCGTCGTCGCGTACCAGGCCTTGAAGTATTCGAGCCCCGTCAGGTGGGCCTCGTGGGTAAACGCCTGAAGCGCGTCGGTCACCCAGATCAGGTCGTAGCCCCTTTGGAACGCGTCGCCGGAGGTGTGGCGCGCGCAGCAGTCGGTGTGCAGCCCGGTGATGTACAACCGCTCTACGCCGCGCTTGCGCAGCTGTTCATGGATGTCGCTGCTCTGGAAGGGGCTGTAGGTGCGCTTCTCGATCGCCAGGTCGCCGGGCTGGGGCGCGAGGTCCGGCACGATCTCCGCCCAGTGCGTGCCTTTCATCGCATGCGGGGGCCACTTGTGCAGCTCACAATCCTGGAGAGTGTGCGCGTCCGTGGCGTACACGACCGTGACCCCCGCTTCCCGCGCCGCTGTGACGAGGCGCTTGAGCCGTGGGATGATCGACTGCGCGCGGGCCTGGTACTCAGGGCCGCCGGCATCGGCAATCACGCCGCCCGGGTAGACGAAGTCGTTCGCCAGGTCGATCACCAGCAGAGCGCACCGCTTGGGGTCGGTGAAGGGGCGAGTCAGCATCCTGCCTCCCATTGTTGAGGATTCCGGGGCGGGGGGCCGATTGGGCAACGCCGTGGCCCGCCAGGGACAGCGAGCCGCTCCCGCCCGGGGCGCGGAAACCCCGCGCCGATGTTGCCGCCACAAGATAGCGCGACGCGCCGCCCGTGGTCAGCGGGTGTTTGACGCCGCCTCGGGTCCCGTTACTTCGCGCCAATCTTCTGGCCCAGCGCGGCCAAACGTGAGTCGCCGCGCGGAGCGGGTCTGCAGCCCGCGCTCGAGCGAGGCAAAGGCCTGCTCGAGCGCGCTCAGCGCGGCGCAGGCTGTTGCCATGATCTCCGCTCGCACGTCCTGTGCTTCGATTCCTAATGCAGCCGGGCCACGATCTCTTCGGCTTCGTCGCGGCGGTCCAGGGGCGCCAGCCCCGCCACAGGTGCCAGGACCGACAGGCCCAGCGGGCCCCATCTCAGTCTGTCGCGTGCGGCGGTCGGGACCCGCGCGTAGACTTCGTGCGATTACACCGGGATCGTTGACCCTCGCCCCACAGGTGGATACTCCGGAGGCCATCGTGCGCGTTCGCTGGGCGGTCATTCTCGCTGGCACACTGCTGTCACAGCCCCTTGGCGCCGTGCAAGTCACCTCGGCAGGCAACCCGCCGCCCACGCTCGCCGACAGTCTCGCCACGTGGTACGCGCTGGGCATCAACGCGCATCACCTGTGCGCCGGCCTCTGGGTGGTGGGCCGCGACTACCGGCGCACGCCCGAGGCCGTGGTGGCGGAAGATATCAGGCGCTTTCCCGCGTTTCGCTGGGAGGACGACTTCCGGTACCGCGTGGATGAGGCGGCGCGGATCGCAACGGTGGCGGATCCCAAGGTTGGGAGCCGCGGCGCCAAGTACACCGGGGATCAGGGCTGCGCCATTCTGCCCGCGGGGGCGACTGACGTCTCCTTCGAGGCGGTTTCCGTGAAGCCCGCGCTGGCGGACGCCGCCACCCTGGAGTGGCCGATGGGTGATCGCAACGCCCGGGCGTCGGTTCCGGGCGCCACCGCGGCGGCGCTGGAGGCGGCGCTCGACTGGGCCTTTAACGACGCGGCGCTCGCGCGGCCACAGTACACCCGCGGCATCGTGGCCGTGCACCAGGGCAAGATCATCGCCGAGCGCTATGCGCCCGGGTTCGGCCCCAACACGCCGCAGATCAGCTGGTCCATGGGCAAAAGCATCGCGGCGACGCTGATCGGCGTCCTGGTTCAGGATGGCGTGCTCACGCTCGACCAGCCGGCACCGGTGCCGGAGTGGCAGGGCGCAAAGGACGCGCGGCGCGACATTCGCATTCGCGATCTGCTGCGCATGTCGAGCGGCCTCGACTTCGACAATTTCGGGCTCGAGCCCGGGACCTCTTATATCGCGGCGAACGAGCATTTCCGCATCTACTTCGACGCCGTCAACGTGTTTGCGCATTCGGTGCACCAGCCGCTGCGGTACCAGCCGGGCTCGGTGTGGCGCTATCGCAATTCGGATCCGCTCACGTTGATGTATCTGGCGGGGCGGGCCGTGGAGGCCAAGGGAGAGAACTTCCTGACGTTCCCACAGCGCCGCCTGTTCGACCGCATCGGCGCGCGCAGCTTCGTGCTGGAGACCGATGCGTGGGGCAACTTTATCATCACGGGATACGACTACGGGAGTTCGCGGGACTGGGCGCGCCTGGGATTGCTCTACCTCCGGGACGGGGTGTGGCTGGGCCAACGAATCCTTCCGGAGGGCTGGACGGCGTTCGTGGCCACGCCCGCTCCCGGCGATCCGTCGAAGGGGTACGGCGGATTGTTCTGGCTCAACCAAGGCGGGGCCATGCCACGGCTTCCGGCCGACGCGTACTGGGCGGCGGGCTATATGGGCCAGCGGACGATGATCATTCCTTCACGGGACCTCGTCGTGGTACGGCACGGGCCCAGTCCGGGCGGCGATGGAGCCTACATGGAGGAGCTGGTGACGCGGATTCTGGGGGCGATAGAGGCCAGGTAATACGTCTCGACGCCAGCCTCGGGTCAGCGCGGACGTGCCGCGCGGCGGCCCCGGCAAGACCCTGCTCGACCCGGACCTTGAAGGGTCAGATCGACGCGGCGTGGCTGGCGCTGGTCCGTTCGAGTCCCTGGCGCGCCTTCCACTCGCCCCGCGCCACAGCCGGCACGAAGTCGTCCAGTCCTTCCGGCGGAAACTCCAGCGTGCGCCCCTGCTCCGCGCTCATGTATGCCGCCATCAAGATCTTCACGACCTCGAGCCCGTCATCCCACGTGAGCATGGGTCTCTCGTCGTTCAGGAACGCCTGGACGAAATGCCGGTCCTCTGCGACGTAGCCATACGCGGCCGGCTCGTCCGTCACCAGGGGCATCAGCCCCATCTCCGCGTTCTGCTTTTCCACCAAGTCTTCTCCGGCTTCTCCCTTCACCTCGCGACTGAAGAACAGCTTGAGGCCGCTGTCGAGCGAGTTCCAGGACATGGAGTACTCGGGGCCCAACAGCTCGGCCGATAGCCGGAGCCCGGCGCCCACGTAGCTCCATGACGTCGTCGCCTCGCCCAGCACGCGCTCGCCGCCGGAGGTCTCGAACTCGATCATCACGCTGGCGAAGTCCTCGGCCGGGCGCGCGGCGTAGTCCACGTCGGCGCCCATCCGCTGCCGGAGTCGCTCCACGTACGCCGGGCGGGTCCATTTGAGGCTCGCGATATGCCCTGTGACCCTCATGGGTCTGAGCGTGCTCCGCTTGGCGCCCGGCTTGGTGAGGAGGAAGCGCACGAGTTCCGCCGAAT
>CAZVKD010000169.1:0-6698 GCA_964627675.1 uncultured Gemmatimonadaceae bacterium | reverse complement strand
GCAGCGTACGTCCTCACGGGCTCCCAGTGGGATGCGGATGCCGCGGCCATGGCCACCGACGCCAGGGAGACCGGCTTCGGCTCCACGACCGGCTCGGGCAGCACGACGACCGGGATGGCGGCCTCGGCTCGCGGGGATTCGGGTTGCAGCGGAGCGCTGACCCGAAAGGCTGGCAGCTCGATGTAGGTCACAGCGGGGCCGCCGCCGCCGCCTCCCCCGGGCGTTGACGAGCCGCTGGCGGCCTCGAGCCATGCCAGGCGGCTCTGCCACAGGACCAACGCCAGCGCGGCCGCGTGCAGCAGGGCCGAGGCGAGAATGCCGCGGGTGAAGGACCGCCCGGTCCGCGGCATGACGAACCGCGGCGGCGCGTGACCGTGAGAGGCCATCTGCGGCAATATACACCACGGGCGCGAGAGCTTTCCGCCCCCGCGCCCGCGTGGTTGCAGCGAGAAACCCGCCGGTCAGTTGCTGGCCGGCTTTTCCTCCGGCGGCGTGATACCGATCACCTGCACCCCGGCGCCGCGGGCGATGTCCATCGCCTCGATGACTTCCTGGTACTTCCGGGTACCGGCCACTTTCACGAACAACAACTTGGCGGGCCGGTTGTCATAGATCTCGTGGAACTTCGCGTCCAACCCGCCCTTCGGCACCTGCTGATTGTTGATCGCGTAGCTGCCGTCCGCCCGCAGCTCCAGCACGATCTGCGTACTCTCCTGGATCTGCTCCTGGGTGGCTTCCTGCTGGGGCGGCACCTGCACGTCCATCACCTTCCGTTGCAGCGGAATCTGCATCATGAAGATGATGAGCAACACGAGCAGAATGTCGATCATGGGAACGACGTTCGGCTCCCGCTTGAAGCCTCCACTGGTCCCTACGTCCATGCCGGCCATGCGCTATTCCCTCCGCCCGAACATGCGACCCGAGCCTTCCTTTTGCTCCTCGGTGATGGCCGCCAGCACCCGGACGCCGGCCTTGCGGGCAATCTGGATGGCGTTCTCGACCTTGGAATAGGGCAGGTTCTGATCCGCCTTGAAATACAGGATCTTGTCCCGCGTCCGGTTGGTGTACACCGTCGTGAGCAACTCGGTTAGTCGCCCGTCCTGGTCACACCCACCGGTTCCCCGGGGCGGGCAGACGGGGTTGATGGTCCCGCTGCCCGGGTCCAGGTAGTAGGCGCCGTTCTGATCCACGCCGAGCACCACGTCGCCGCTCTCTTCCGCGCGCCCGACGATGTTCTTGCCCTGCGGCATCTTGGCCTGGAATCCGGCCGAGATGATGGGTGTCACGATCATGAAGATGATCAGCAACACCAGCATGATATCAATCATCGGCACGACGTTGGGCTCGTGCTTGACGCCCTCGTCGCCGCCAACGGCCATTCCCATAGGACAGCCCTCCTCTCAGGCCTCGTCGGGGGCGCTCAGCTCTGTGGCTTGGCGCCGGTGGCGGCCTTCTGGGTCTGGAATTCCTTGGTGAAGATGGACCGGCCGAACTCGCTGCCGACGCTCTTGATGAGGTAGTCAATCAGCTCCTTGGCCGTGTACGTCATCTCGACCGTGATGGCGTCAATCCGGGTCTGGAAGTAGTTGTAGAACCACACCGACGGAATGGCCACGAGCAGACCGAACGCCGTCGTGATGAGCGCCTCGGCGATACCGGCCGAGATGGCGGCGAGACCGCCGGAGCCCGACACGGCCATGCCGGTGAACGCGTTCACGATGCCCATCGTGGTGCCGAGCAGTCCGACGAACGGCGCGGTGGCGCCGACGGTGGCCAGAATACCCAGCCCTTTCTTCAATTCGGCCAGCAGGATCATCATCTGCCGCTCCGTCGCGCGCTCGGCCGAGTTGATGTCGGCCACCGTCACGGCGGCGCGGTCACGCAGCAACGGCTTCACCTCGGCCAGCGCCTCGCCCAGGACCCGGGCCACGTGGGAGATCTTCTGCTTCTCAGCCAGCGCGATGGCCGCGTCCAGCTGGTCCTCCTGGAGAAACCGGGCGAACTCGGGGGCGAACTTGGCCGTCTGCCGCGTGCTGCGGAACAGGCGAATCCACTTGGCGACCGCGGTGCCGAGCATGATGACGGACATGAACGCCAGCGTCCAGATGATGCCGCGGGCGAATGGGCCCGCATCCAGGTACAGCTCGTAGAGTGACAGTTCCATACGTTACGGGACCTCCGATCCCACTGCGGTGAAGTGAAACGACCTCGACTCGCCTCGCTCAGTCCTGACCGCCGCCCGGAATCACGAATCGCAGCGGCATCTGCACCAGCACGCGCACGGCCTGCCCGCGCACCCGCCCGGGCCTGAACAGCGCCCGTCGCATGGCGTCGCGCGCCGGGGCTTCGAACGCTCGGTTGGTGGAACTCACCACCTTGATCGAATTCGGCTCCGCATGACCGGTGGTGTCAATCACCGCCTCCAGCACCACCGTTCCCTCCACCCGTGCCTCCAGCAGGATGCGCGGATACTCCGGCGGCGGGAATGAGATCCGCTCCGGCGGCTCGTCCACCACCGCCTCGACGAAGATCTGGGTCAGGTCCACCGGACCGGTCTGGAGCAACCCCTCGGCCACACCCAGCTCGACCCCGACGCCGGAGAACTGGTTCGGGTCGAACTTCTCGTTCAGGTTGATCGGCGGAATGCTCGTCGGAATGTCAATCGGCGCGAGCAGCGTCGAAAAGCCCTTGGGCGGGGGCGGCGGCGCTTCGGGTTCCTGGGGCTCCTCGGGCTTCTCCTCCTCGAGGAACACCATGTTCGTATCGAGCCCTGTGTCCAGCGCGCCCGTTTCTCCCTTCATGGTGGCCTGGACGGCGAACCAGATCAGCACGGCGTGGGTCACAAGGGAGAACACCGATTGCGGCACTCGCCGCAGGATGCCCTGCTTTTGCGGCTTGGACACGATCAGCGTATCGAACACGGATCGCCCTCCTTGGTTGTCGAACGCGTGCGCACCTCGGACACGGCCAGTGCCCTCTCAAGCCCGCATAATCATACACCCGAGACGAAACGCGGCTAGATGAATGCGCTGGCAAAACGGTGAGTGGGAGGTTACAAAACGGTATCGGCGGGGTTACGACTGGGTAACCGCTGCGGGGCCCGCCTCCACCGGCACCCTGGGGATCGTGACGGTGAATGTGGTGCCACGCCCGGGCCGGCTTTGCGCCGAAATCGAACCGCCATGGGCTTCGGCGATCCATTTCGAGATCGCGAGCCCCAGACCGGCGCCGGGGCGCTCCCCGGTGCGGCTGCGGGCCGGATCGGCCCGCCAGAAGCGATCGAAGATGTGCGGCAGGTCTCCAGGCGCGATCCCGACGCCCGTGTCGCGCACGGTGAGGACCACCTGACCGTTCTCGACCGCACACCCGATGGCCACGTTACCCCCGGCGGGCGTGTACTTGATCGCGTTGGTCACGAGATTCATCAGGAGTTGGCGGATGCGGCTCCGGTCCACCTCGACGACCAGGGCCTCCCGCGGGGCAGCGACGCTGACGTTCACGCTGGCCTGCTCTCCCAGCAACCCGGCCGTTTCGGCCAGCTCGCCCATGAGGTCGCGCAGATCCACCGACTCCAGGTGCAGCGGCGCTCGTCCCTCATCGGCCCGGGCCAGCGTGAGCAGGGCGTCCACCAGCTCGGCCATGCGATTCACCTCGACCAGGGTCTCCTCGAGCACCTCCATGACATCGGGGGAGGTCTTGGGGTGCGTGAGCGCGCGTTCGATTCCCGAGCGCAAGACGGTGAGCGGGGTTTTGAGCTCGTGGCTCGCGTCGGCCGTGAACCGCCGCAATGAGAGGAAGCTCCGCTCGAGACGGGCAAGCATGGCGTTCACCGTCGCCGTGAGCCGGCCCAGTTCGTCGGTGGTGCGCAGCTCCGCCAGGCGGCGGTGCAGCGATCGCCCGTCGGTGATCGCTTCCATGTCGTTGACGATGATGTCGAGGGGCCGAAGCGTTCGGCCCACCAGGAAGAACCCGATCACGACGGAGGCGATGAGGATGAGCGGCGCGGTCAGCACCATCACGGAGAGCAAGCGCTGAGGGATCAGGAGCACGCCCGACGTAGAGGCGCCCGCGAGAATCCGGTGGACGCGCGGGCCAGCTCGATGCGCCCCTCTCGCGTAGTAGCGAATCTGCCCGGCTGGCGGCCCCAAGTCACTGGTGCCGACGGACTCCCCCGGCGGCGCGCCCATGGCCAGGTCGAGCAGCTTCTGCAGCGTCTCGTATCCCAGCGCGCGGGCGTCGGCGGAGAGGAACAGGACCTCGCGGTTGGGACCGGTCACCAGCACATAATCGGGCACCGGCTCGAGCAGGGCGGCGATTCCCGGCGCGAGCACCGGTCGCTGCGTCTCGGGATCCGGCACGATGAGCGAGTCCGGCCGGCGCGCCCAGGCGGCCAGCAGCTCCGCGATGATATCGCCCTCGAGCCTGGCGCGCGCATCCAGCTCGCCGAACGCTTCCGAGCGCTGGGTGTAGTAGATCGTGGCCGCGAAGACGGTCATGGTCACGGCCAGGGCCGCCGCGAACGAGATCATCAGCCGTCCCCGCAGCGTTCGCATCAGGACCTCAGCACGTACCCCACGCCGCGCACGGTCTTGATGAGTTTCTTCTTGTGCAGCTGATCCACCTTCTTCCGGAGCCGGTTGATCACCACGTCCACCAGGTTGGTTCCGGGATCGAAGTGGTACCCCCAGGCGTATTCCGTGATGAGCGTCCGAGACAGCACGCGGTCGTGGTTCCTGGCCAGGTACTCCAGCACCGCGTACTCCTTGGGGGTCAGCTCGATGAGCTTCCCGGCGCGACGCACCTCACGGCTGCCGGTATCAATGCGGAGATCTCCCACTTCCAGGACGGGCGGGGCCAGGGCCTTGGGCCGCCGGCCCAGCGCCTCGACACGCGCCAGCAGCTCCTCGAACGCGAAGGGCTTGGTCACGTAGTCGTCGGCGCCGGTCCGGAGCGCCGTGACCTTGGATTCGAGCGCGTCCTGCGCCGTGAGCACGAGCACCGGCGTCGCCACACCGCGATCCCGCAAGGTGCGCAGCATCTCCACGCCCGAAAGACCGGGCAGCCGCAGGTCGAGCACGATCACGTCGTAGGGCCCCTGGGATGCCCGCTCGAGCGCGGCCTGCCCGTCAGCGACCAGGTCCACCTGCATTCGCTGCTCTTCGAGACCGCGCTGGACGAACTGTCCGACGGTGCGATCGTCTTCGACGACCAGCACCTTCACGCGTCGTCCCCTGGCCGGGTGGACACCGGCAAGTACACGTAGAACGTCGAACCGCGGCCAACCGCGGAATCCACGGTGATCCGACCGCGGTGTTCCGAGATCACCGCGTAACAAATGGACAGGCCGAGGCCGGTGCCCTGGCCCGGGAGCTTGGTGGTGAAGAACGGCTCGAAGATCTTGCCCAGGTCGTCGCGGGTGATGCCCACGCCGGTGTCCGAGAACGTCACCATCACCTCATCGGATCGCTCGGGGTTCGGCGCCGTGCTCACGGTCAGCACGCCCTTGCCTTCCATGGCGTCAATCGCGTTGAGCATGAGCGCGAGGAACGCCTGAATCAGCTGCTCGGCGTTCGCCTCGATCTTCGGCAGGCCGTCGGCCAGCTGGCGCACCAGCCGGATCCCCTTGAACCGGTCGTGGTGGCGCACCAGGAACAGCGCGTCCTCCACGACTTGATTGACGGGCACCGGCTTCTTGGCGCGCGCCTTGGGCCGGGAGAAGTCCAGCAGCCCGTCCACGATGCGCTTGCACCGTGCCAGCTCCGACTCCATGATGCGGAAGTACTCGTCGAAGATGTGCTGGTGGCCGGGCTCGAGATCTTCCCGCCGCGATTCCAGCGCTTCCAGGCACGCGCCGATCGTGGCGAGCGGGTTGTTGATCTCGTGCATCACGCCGGCGGCGAGCTGGCCCACGGCGGCGAGCTTCTCGGTCTGGGCGATCTCCTGCTGCACGGTTTTCCACTCGGTGATGTCCTCACCGATCGTGATCACGTGGGTCACGTCGGTATCGTCCAACCGCATGGGGATCTTGGTGAGCCGATAGTATCGCGGCTCGCCGCTCGCGGTCGATTCCACCTCCATCTGCTCGATGCGCCCGGTGTGGAAGACCGCGTCGAACTCGCGTCGGAGAAGGTCGCGCGGCTGGCGGCGCAGGACTTCGAACACGGGCCGGCCCAATGCCTCGTCCCGCCCCACCCCTTGCGTGCCCGTCTCTCGTTTCCGGTTCCAGGCTTGAATACGGTAGTCGCGGTCAATCACGTAGAGGCCCACCGGAAGCGTATCAATGATCTTGGAGGTGAAACGCCGTTGGGCCTCGATTTCGCGCGTCCGGAGCGCCACTTCACTGGCCAGGTCCTCCGACAGCTCGAGCGACGCGAGGAGCGGGGACAGAATATCGGCGACGATGGCGAGCACCACGCCGGCAAAGCGGGCGGGCGAGCCCGGCGCCTCGGTCGCCTCGAGCATTCCCAGACGCTCGCCTTCGTATTGCAGCGGAATGCGGCGAACACCGTTCGCCCAGTCGGCCCCCCGGCCGGCATCGAGCCAGGCCTGCGCGGTGAGCCGCGCGCCCTCCTCCGGGACGGGCTCCCCCGGCGCCACCACCGCGCGGAACGCCGCCCCGTCCGGCGTGCGCACCCACACCCGACACGACACCAGCGCCAGCCCGCGGCGCAGCGCTCCCGCGACGGCCGCCAGGGCGT
>CAZVKD010000168.1:0-6754 GCA_964627675.1 uncultured Gemmatimonadaceae bacterium | reverse complement strand
GTGGTGATCCCGCAGGTCGCGCACCGATTCCCAGAAGTCTGCATCGGTGGCACCGTACAAGATTTCCCCGGTGGCCACCGGGGGATCGTCCGCCACGGCCCCGAACAGCAGCCTGCCGCGCCAGGTCCCGTCTTCGGAGCGCCGGACCTCCACGCGCACCGGCACGAGGCCCGTACCGTATCGAATCGGCGGAAGTTCGTGGACAGCCGGCTCTGCTGGGTTCGGCGCACCGTAACGTAACGGGTTTGCCGGCATGAAGGACTCCGTCGGTTTGCGCAAATATAAATCCGTCAGCGACTTATGCAATAGTGAGCGGCCACTCGCCGGCAGGCGCGTGCCTGCTCAGAAGAGCCTCAAGGCCCCAAGCCCGGCGCCATGGAACGGAACCGGTGTGAAGGTGACCACGAAGAGCAGCACGGTTGCCCAGCCAAACGGCTGTCTGCTCGTCGGCACGGGGCGGTGGCGTTCCAGAACCGACGGGTGGGCCAGCCGTCCCCGCCCCAAGAGGAGCGTGAGCGCCGCCCACAAGATCCAGCCCCAAAAAAGCGACCCCAGCGCCAGCAGGCCGAGCCAGGTCACGCGCCCTAACCAGCGCTGCGCCCCTCCGACCAGACCATACAGCACGTGACCGCCGTCGAGTTGACCCAAGGGCAAGAGGTTGAGGGCGGTCACCAGAAGACCGAGCCACCCGGCGAATGCCAGCGGGTGCAGCGCCACCGTGCCGCCGTCGGTGAACAGCTGGCGCGCGGCCGCCATGAACAGCGAGTCGCCCAGGTACAGCCGCTGATCGTGCAGCAGGATGAGCTGAGGCGATGGCGCCCCGGCCCCGCTCACGGTATCGGAGAGCGACAGACCGGCCAGCAGCACCAGCACGGCGACGGCAAAACCGGCCCACGGACCCGCTGCCCCCACGTCCAGCAGCTGGCGCCGATCCACCACCGGGCTCCGCAGTCGAATGAATGCCCCGAACGTGCCGACGAAATTCCACAGCGGCGGCGCGGGGAGAAAGTACGGAGGCGAAACGTCAATTCCGTACCGCCGGGCCACGAGGTAGTGACCGGTCTCGTGCGCCAGCAGGATCGCCATGAGGCCCATGGCGAACTCCAATCCCGGCCGCATTGCCAGCACCCATCCGGCCAGTGCCCTTCCCGCATCGGCCACTGATCCCAGGGGCGGCAGCACATAGGGGGCACCCGCCAGGAGACCACCGCCCATCCAGACGGTGAGAAAAGTGAAACCAAACAGGACCAGGTGAAGCCACCAGCGCTCGCGGCGCGGCGGCGCCAGCGCCCGTACCAGCACGAGCCGGGGAGCCCCGTCGTTACTGACCCAGTAGTGGACCCCGTTCCACTGCTCGAGCGCCGCCCGAAGCGCGGGCGAGGGTCCGGCGTGCTCGGGCCGCACCACGGCATCCACGATCTCGCGGTCCCGGGTCGTGGTGGTTCGCCAGAAAGAGAAGAAGTTGGTAATCGCGCTCACGGCGCCCCTTGACGGCTGGCCCGGGGATGTCCTAATTATAGGGAGCTTTCACTCCCAAGCATTTCCCAGGTCCCAGGCTTCCTGTTTCCTGAACCCTCGCAGGGCCCATGATGCCCGGCACGAGCGGCTGATCCTCCCGCACCACTGACGGAGTTCCACCACGTGGACATCGCCGAATTGAAGCGCAAATCCGTTTCGGAGCTGCATGCCATGGCCGAGCAGCTCAACATCACCAACTACTCGGGGCTCCGCAAGCAGGACCTGATCTTCCGCATCGAGCAATCCCTGCTCGATTCCGACACGGTGCTGCGCGGCGAAGGGGTGCTGGAGATCCTGCCCGAAGGCTACGGGTTCCTGCGCAGTCAGGACTGGAACTACTTGTACGGGCCCGACGACATCTACGTCAGCCCCAGCCAGATCAAGCGCTTCGATCTGCGCACCGGCGACACGATCTTGGGCCAGGTGCGGCCGCCCAAAGAGGGCGAGCGCTACCTCGCGCTGCTCAAGGTCGAGCGGGTCAACTTCGAAGAGCCGGAAAAAGCCAAGCACCGGATTGCGTTTGACAACCTGCGCCCCCGCTACCCGGAGCGGCGCATCCGACTCGAGCGCAAGGACGGCGATCTCTCGATGCGCGTGATGGACCTGCTCGACCCGATCGGCTTTGGCCAGCGCGGCCTGATCGTCTCGCCGCCGAAAGCCGGCAAGACCATTCTCCTCCAAAAAGTCGCCAACTCCATCACCGAGAATCACACCGACGTCAATTTGATCGTGCTGTTGATAGATGAGCGGCCCGAAGAAGTCACCGACATGGAAGAGAACGTGAAGGGGGCGGAGGTCATTTCCTCCACGTTCGACGAGCCCGCGGACCGCCACGTGCAGGTGGCGGACATGGTGATCGAGAAAGCCAAACGCCTGGTGGAGCATCGCCGGGACGTCATCATTCTGTTGGACTCCATCACGCGTCTGGCGCGGGCGCACAACGTGGTGGTCCCGCATTCGGGCAAGATTCTCTCCGGCGGCGTGGACGCCAACGCCCTCCAGAAACCCAAGCGGTTCTTTGGCGCGGCGCGCAACATCGAGGGCGGCGGCTCGCTCACCATCATCGCCACCGCGCTGATCGAAACCGGCAGCCGGATGGACGAGGTGATTTTCGAGGAATTCAAGGGTACGGGCAACATGGAGATCGTGCTGGACCGCAAGATCGCCGACCGCCGCATCTGGCCCGCCATTGACGTGCAACGCAGCTCGACGCGCAAAGAGGAGTTGCTCCTGGACAAGGAGGAACTCAACAAGATGTACCTGCTGCGAAACTTCCTGGCTGACATGCCGCCCGTGGAGGCGATCGAGTTCCTGCTCGAACGGATGAAGCGAACGAAGAACAACAAGGAGTTCTTCGCCACGATGCAGCAGGGGTGACAGACGGGGGCAAACACCGGCGGGGGGATGAATGCGGCGCGGGCGCCCTTCCAGCTTCCACCGCTCCTCCGGCCGCCGCCTTGCCCGCCGCCGGCCGCCTCCTCGGCATTGACGTCGGCGCCAAACGCATCGGGCTCGCGGTATCCGATCCCACCCAGACGGTTGCCCAACCGCTCGCCACGCTCGCGCGACGCGCGGGCCGCCGCTTTCCATTGGCGGCGTTGCGCCCGTTCCTGGAGGCGCACGGGGTCGTCGGCGTCGTCGTGGGATTGCCGCTGGAGCCCTCCGGTCGCGAGGGACCCGCAGCCCTGGCCGCGCGCCATGCCGGGAGGCTCATCGCGACAACGACCGGGCTTCCCGTCACCTACGCCGACGAACGGATGAGCACCGCCCGCGCCCGCCGCGCCGCCGGCGGCGCGCCCCGCCGCACGCGGCCCACGGCGGAGGCCCTGGACCGGATGGCCGCTGCGGTCATCCTGCAGGTCTTCCTCGATAGCCGCCGCGCATGAGCCGGCGACCTCGCCTGTGGCTGGCCGCCGGCCTCGCGGGGGCAGCAGCGTGCGCGAGCCCCGAGCCGCCCCAGGAACACCGAGTGCGTGTCACCATTCCACGAGGCGCCACCCTCGAAGCCGTGGCCGAGTCGCTCGCCAGCCACGGCATCATCACCTCCCCGCGCGCTTTCCGGTTCTACACCCGCCTCCGGGGACGCCAGCGCCAGCTTCCGGCCGGCACGTTCGATCTGCCCCCCGGGCTCAGCGCGCCCCGAGCGCTGGCCCTCCTCCTCCGGGCCCGCGTGCCCGAGCACCGGCTGGTGATCCGTGAGGGACTGATGCTGGCGGAGATCGCCGCGCTGGTGGACTCCCAGCTTGGCATTCCCGCGCCCGACTTCCTGGCTGCGGCCCGAGATTCGGCCCTGGCCGCCGAACTCGACATCCCGGTGCGGACGCTGGAGGGATATCTCTACCCCAGCACCTACCTCGTGCCGGTCAACGCCAGCGCGCAAACCGTGGTCCGGCAGATGACCGCGGAGTTCGAGCGACGCTGGCGGCCCTCGTGGACCGAACGCCTGCGCGGCGTGAAGAGAACGCGACACGAGATCGTGGTCCTCGCCTCCATCATCGAGGGCGAAGTACGGGATCCGCGCGACGCCTACTACGTCTCGTCGGTCTACCACAACCGCCTGGCGCGAGGGATGCGACTGCAGGCCGACCCCACGGTGATCTACGCGCTGGGACGACGGCGCCGGCTCTACGAGCGGGACTATCAGACGCGCTCGCCCTACAACACCTACATGATTGACGGGTTACCGCCGAATCCCATCGGACAGCCATCCAGTGCCAGCGTGCACGCCGCCTTGTTCCCGGAACGCACCGACTTCCTGTTCTTCGTGGCGCGGCCCGACGGGAGCCACGTATTCTCCCGCACGTTGCGCGAGCACCTGAGCGCGATCGCCGCCGTCCGCAGCGGGCCGGCCGACGGGGCCACGCGCTCCAGCGCCCACTCCCGGCCTCAGTGACGGGCGGCGTCCACGGCTTCCCGAAGCTCGCGGGCGGCCCGCCGCACGTCGGCGGCGCCGAACACCGCGGAGATCACCGCGACGCCGTGCGCGCCAGCGCTGATCACCGCCCCCGCGTTGGAGGCGTCTATGCCGCCAATGCCGACGATCGGCATGCCGGGCGGGGCCAAGCTCGCCAACGATCGCAGCCCGCCAAGCCCGATGGGCTCGCCGGCGTCCGGCTTGGTGGCGGTGCGAAACACCGACCCGATGCTCCAGTAATCCACCGCCGCCCCGCGCACCGCGGCCGCCTCGTGCTCGGTGCCCACCGAGACGCCGATCAGAAACGGCCGCGGGGCCACGGCCCGCAACTCGCGGGGCGGCAGATCGTCGGCGCCCACATGGACGCCGTGCGCCCCCGCAGCCCAGGCGACGTCGGCCCGATCGTTGACGTAGACGGGGACCCCAACGACCCGCACCAGCTCCCTCGCCACGCGGCACATCTCGGCGGCCGGCGCTCGCTTCATCCGGAGCTGCACCGCGGTGGCCCCACCCAGTACCGCATCCCGCGCCGCAGCCAGGAGATCCCGCGCTCCCAGCACGTCGGGATCCGCGATGACGATCAGGCGCACATCCGGCGGCGGGTGCACGCTGCGAATCATACCTGCCCGTGATCCCCACTGTCACCGTCACCTCGCGCGGGGCCGCTCGCTGGCGCGCCGGCCACCCCTGGATCTACCGCTCCGACGTCCTTCCCACCCGGGCGCCCGCCGGCATCGCCCGGGTGCTGGACCGCGCGGGGCGGTTCCTGGGCCAAGCCCTGCTTTCTCCGGCCTCCGAGATTCGCCTCCGATTCCTCACGCGGGCCGACGAGGCCATTGACACCGCGTGGTGGGTCCGGCACATCGGCCTCGCCCTCGAGCGCCGGGCGAGCATCGCGGAGCGATCATCCGCCTACCGCGTGGTGCACGGCGAGGGGGACGGACTGCCGGCGCTCATCGTGGATCGCTACGGGGAGTATGTCGTCGCCCAACTCCTCTCGGCCGGCCTCGAAGCCCGGCGGGGCGACGTGCTCGCCGCCATCGAGCAGGCCCTGGCACCCAGTGGCATGTTGCTGCGCCACGACGCCTCCGTGCGACGACACGAGCGACTGCCGGTGGCCATCGAGAACCCGAGGGGTCAGGTGCCCGACGAGATCGAAGTGGCCGAAGACGGCGTCCGCTATGTCGTGTTTCCCCGCACCGGGCAAAAGACCGGCGCCTTCCTCGACCAGCGCGACAATCGCCTCAAGGTGCAATCGCTGGCCCGCGGCCGCTGCCTCGACGCCTTCACCTATCAAGGCCTCTTCGCCCTTCACATGGCGCGCAGGGCCGCCACCGTGCTGGCCGTGGATTCGAGCCGGGCGGCGCTCGAGGCGGCCCGAAGGAACGCCGCCCTGAACGGCGGAGCGAGCATCGAGTGGCGCGAGGCCAACGCGTTCGACCTGCTGCGCGCCCTGGAGCGCGATGGGGAGCGCTTCGACACGATCGTGCTGGATCCGCCCGCCTTCGCCAAGACCAAGAGCGCGCTCCCCCGCGCGCTCGCGGGCTACAAGGAGATCAATCTCCGCTCGATGCGGCTGCTGGCCTCGGGCGGCCTGCTCTTTACGGCCTCGTGCTCATTCCACCTGGGACGCGACCTGTTCCTCAGGATGCTCTCGGACGCGGCAGCCGACAGCGGGCGCCGCCTCGTCCTCTGCGAGACCGTGGGACAGCCGCTCGACCATCCAGAGCTGATCACGGTCCCCGAAACCGGGTACCTGAAAGGCGCGTTCCTCCTGGCGCACGACTGATAGCGAACGTCCGGCCGCCGGCGGGCCTACCGTGGTTCGGCTGTCCGCCGCACGTACCGCGACACGGCCAGCATCACCGCAGCAGCCGCCAGCGTCCCGATGGCGATGGGCGTGGCCGGCGCCGGAAGGAAGACCGTGAGCGTGATAGTCACGCCGCCGCCAGTGACAATCCAGCCCGCCACGCGCCGCCACGGCTCCGCACGGGTGAGCGTCCGGGGCACCCCCGGCCCCTGCCGCCGGCTCGACTGGCGCCCCCCAAGCCCGGTCCCCACAAACGCGAGCCCCAGGCCGCCAATGCCGACCGGAACCCGCTCCACCTGCACGGGGAAACCCACGCCGTTCACCATCACCACCGCGTGCAGCAACAGCAGTATTGCGAGAGCCGCGTTCAGGATGGCCCAGGGCGTCCAATCGTCCCCGGGCGCCCGAGACGACGCACCTTTCACCCGGCCGCCCATGCCCGGCAGCTGACCGGCGGCGCTGCGAGCGGCGAGCATCAGCAGCGGGAGCGACAGGCTGGCCCAGAGCCTTCC
>CAZVKD010000167.1:0-6808 GCA_964627675.1 uncultured Gemmatimonadaceae bacterium | reverse complement strand
ATTCCCGGACATTCAGTCGTGTTTCCGGTTGCGTGCGGTGGCGCTCTTCTACCTTCTTAGCAGAGCAAGGAAACACCCATCCGGCTGTGGAGATTGGCTCGGGCTTGGCACTCCCCCGCCCGGGCTGTTTGATGGCTTGTCGTCATCACGAGTTCGCTACGACTTGCTTGCCAGCTTCGTCGAGTACCTCGACCAGTCGTGGCCGGGCGTCGTGACTGACGGAACGCTGCTTGAGACAATCAAGGCAATCGGTCTTGAAGCAGGAATGTTTCGCGTCCTCGGCCAGAGCATGACCCGGTTGGAACAGGGGTGGCAAGCCTACCTGGCGCAACGCTACGGCCACTCGTGAGACGAGCGGCCTTGCGGTTGATGAGGGGGCGCGCAAGAGTACAGCTTCAACCAGCCCCCTTCGCTTGTCCACCCACGCTTTGACCGTGAGGAGTTACGTGCAGCGCGCTTTGCCAGCGGTCCTCAGCTCGTTGGTCGCCTGCCTCCCCGGCCTCTTCGGGTGCACGTCCGATCCTCGACGGCCAAGTTGGACAGACGTATCCGATAGCGGCGAGGTTCGAAGCCTGGCTTACCCCGGCTCGGCGTGCCGGAACTGTGTTGTCCTCGAACAGGTCGCCGTGCTCGGGGACACCGCACCACCGGGCGACATCGAGTGGGCCGAGTCCGTGACGCTGGATAGCCTGGGCCGCTACTGGGTGGGACAGAGGGGGGTGGTCAAGGTCTTCGACTCGACCGGCAGATTCTTGCAGGTGGTCGGACGTCCGGGAAGGGGTCCCATGGAGTTCGTGCGTCCGCAACCACTCTACGCCGACGACAGCGCAAGAGTCCACATCCTGGACCCGGCCAATCTCAGGGAGACGGTGATCGGACCCGGTGTTCTGTTGCACACCGAAAGGCCGATCCCCACACCCTGGGGGCGCGCCGTGCACATCCAGGGCGCCGAGCGGCTCGTGCTCAACGCGATGGTTCAGACTGCGAACCTCTTCGGCCAGCCGCTGCACGTCGTCGAGGGGTCGAGAATCCTGCATTCCTTTGGTGTGCCGGAGGTCGAGGGGTCGCCGCCGATCAACCCATTCAACTCGCGGCGGGTCCTGGCCGTTGGGGCCGAGCATTACGTCTTCAGCGCGCCGTACTACGACTACCTGGTCGAAGCGTGGACCGAAACCGGTCGGCGGATCACTGGCTTCTCGGGACCTGCCTTGAACGACAAGCCGCCGGTCCCTGGAGCCTTCACACCGGAGAACCCTCCACCCGCGCAGATCTGGGCGATGCAGCTTGACGACGCGGGCCGACTCTGGGTCGCGATAGTAGACCCGAAGGATGACTGGCGCGATCGGATGAGCGAGGTCGTATTGCCCGACGGGGACATCCGACTCCAACCGGCGAAAGAAGACCCCCGGTTCCTGGCAAACGGTCGCATTGACGTCATTGACCTGAACCGCGCCGCGATCATCGCCAGCGCTCAAACCGAGCAAATCCTTACGGCGTTTGTCGGCGACGGATTGGGGGTGGAATTCCGCGACCCGGATGAGGGAACCCCGCATCTCATCATGTGGAGGCTCCGCCTTGCAAGTGATGGCGGTCGGGGGCAACCATAGCGCACTGTCTTCCATGATTCGCCGTGCCGTGCAGCAAGGCCAACGACTGGGAGTGTACGGACCGCTGTTCGGACGCCGAGTGCTGCCATCGCAGAGAGTGTTGGGGTCTCACGTGTTGCAGCGCTGCGACGGCCGGCCGGAAGCTCCTGCCAGGCTCGCGGCCTGAATAGAACGGGCGCCCGGCACGTCCAATCTGCGACGCAGATCCTGAGACCCGATGGCGCACCGACGCGGCATCACCACATATTGCGTGTTGTGTGGTGCGACTGCGAAATGCCTGGCAGACTCGTGCCCTGCGGGCGGTGCACAACATGGCAGTGTCACGGCGAACACTCGCGATAGGGTCCGGCGTCGCGCTCAGTCTCCTTGCGGCCACCGGTGTGTACGTTTTCTTTCCCGGTGGGGACGCGGGGGCCAACGACCAAGAAGCCGCACCGGCCATCCCGGGATCGGTCGCCCCCGCCACTGCCGCATTCCCAACCGACGTCGCCATCCCCGTCGCCGGCGCCCGGGTCATCCGCGACACGCTGGTCATCTCCGTCTCCGCCGCGGGGCAGGCCGCCGCCGACCGACAGACCAAGCTCTTTGCGGAGATCCAATCGAGCGCGCGGGTCATGCGGATCGCCGTACGGGAAAACCAGCCGGTGACACCTGGTGAACTCCTGGTCCGCCTGGACTCCACTGACGCCTCACTCGCGCTCACGGAAGCCCGGGCCGCTCTGCTCCAGGCGCGGGCCAGCTTCCGCGAATTGACCCTGGGTGACCTCCAGAACGCCGACTCGACAACGCGCGCGGAGCGGGCACGGATCGCCCGGGCCCGCAGCGGGCTCGACCAAGCCGAGGCTCGCGTGGCCCGGGCGGAGCTGGACCTCGAGCGCACCCGCGTCACCGCACCGTTCGCCGGCCGCGTCGCCAACCTCCGCGTGGTCGAGGGGCAGACGGTGCGCTCGGGCGATGAACTGCTCAGCGTCATGGCTCTCGATCCCATCCGGGTCGACGTGCAGGTGCTGGAGACGGAAGTGGGACTGCTTGCGCCAGGCGGGCGCGCGCAGGTTAGGTTCGCCGCACTGCCGGGAGAGGTGTTCGCGGGACGGGTGACCATCATCAACCCGGTCGTTGACGAAGCCACGCGGACGGCCCGCGTCACCGTCACCGCACGCAACCCCGGTGTCCGCAGTCTCCCGGGGATGTACGCCCGCGTCTCGCTCGAGGCCCGCAAGTTTCCCAATCGCATTCTCGTCCCCCGCGCCGCCATCCTGGAACGGGACCGCCGCACCATGCTTTTCGTGTACGAGGGAGATGAAAGCGGCGGGCCCGCCAAATGGCGGTATGTGACCACCGGCCTTCAGAACGATTCGTTGGTCGAGATCGTCCAGCACCCCGAAACCGAGATGGTGCGGCCCGGCGAGATCGTGCTGACCGACGGTCACTACACCCTCGTTCACGACGCCCGCGTGCGACTCGTCGAGAACGTGCGGGAGGCAGGCGGGCGACCTCAATAACCGAGGCTTGAAGCGCCGATGCCCAACGCAACCCTCCTGGTCCCGACGGCCGCGGTGTTCGCCGCCACGCTTTCCGCCCAGCAGATCCCCGCGCGCCTCACGCTGCCCCAAGCCATGGCGCTCGCCCGTGAGCGCAACCCGCAATACCGCCAGGCCCTGAACACCCGCGATGCGGCGGGCGCGGAGCAGCGGGCGGGCTGGTCGGGCTTCCTGCCGAGGATTACGGCGGGCATGAGCACGGGGGGATCGTCGAGCCGCGTGGTCACGGGCCAGGACGATTTCGGCGAGCCGATCACGTTGCCCGCTCCGCGGGAGTACCGCGGCAGCTCATCCTCCCAGAGCCTCAGTGCGTCGCTCACGCTCTTCGACGGACTGGGCAACGTTGAGCAGGTCAAGGTGGCTCGCGCGAGCGCGGACGGCGCGGCCGCCGCGGCACAACTGGCGCTTCGGGCCCTCGAAGCCGAGACCGCCCGCCGCTTCTACCGCGCGCTGCTCGCTGATCGCCGCGTGGAGCTGGAGGACCGCCTGCTTCAGGTGGTCCGCGACCAACTCGCCAACACCGAACAGCGCTACGCCCTTGCCGCGGCGAATCAGGAAGACGTGCTGGGAGCCCGGGCCGACGTCGCGACCCAGGAGTTGGACCTGACACGCTCGCGCGGGGAGGCGATCAAGGCCCGCCTGGCGCTGCGGGAACAGATGGGGATCGAGGAAGACGTGACGTTCGAGCCGGGGGGCGAGCTGCCGCGCCCGCCCGATCCCACGACGCTCGACCCTCAGCAGATCGTCGGCCGCGCGCTCGCCGACCACCCCCGGATCGCCGAGCTCGAAGCGGCCGCGCGATCCGCTGCCGCCCAGGCGAGCAGCGCCGCCGCGCGGCGCTGGCCCACCGTAACCGTCAGCGTCGGCTTGAGCCGTTCCATGGGGCTCTCGAGCTACGACGCCCTGTTCGAGCCGAACCCCCGGAACCGCACCTTCAGCTTCGGTCTGTCGCTCAACCTGCCGATCTTCACGGGATTCGAGACCCTGGCGCAGATCGCGCGGGCCGACGCCCAGGCGAGAAACGCCGAGCAAGCGCTGCGGGCTGGGCGCCTGGCAGTGGAGCGCGAGGTGCGAAGCCTATTCATTGACTATCAGAACGCGCACCGGGCGCTCGACGTGGCCCGCCAGACCGCAGACCTCAGCCGCGAGCGCCTGAGCCTGGCGCGGGAACGCTACCAGAGCGGCCAGCTCGCCTTCACCGCGCTGCAGCAGATCATGATTTTCGCCGCGCAGGCCGAGCGGCAGCTGGTGGAGGCGGAGGTCAATCTGGCCGTGGCGCTGGTGACGCTCCAGGAAGCCGCGGGCGCGGAGGCGCTCCAGCCATGAGCGGCACGGAGTCCTGAGCGAATGTCCCTCGCCCGCCGCTGCATCGAGCGCCCCATCGCCGTGACCATGCTTTTCCTCGGCATCGTCTTCCTGGGCGTGATCTCGTTCGCACGCCTGCCGGTGGATCTCCTGCCGGACATCGCCTATCCGCGCCTCGTGATCTATACCGCGTACCCCGGCGTGGGGCCCGCCGAGGTCGAGCGGTTCGTCAGCATCCCGATCGAAGCGCAGGCGAGTGCCGTGCCCGGCGTACAGCGGGTGGAGAGTATCGCGCGCGAGGGACTCTCGCTCGTCACGCTCCAGTTCGCCTGGGGCACCGACATGGACTTCGCCGCCCTCGACGTGCGGGAGAAGCTCGACAACCTGCGAGGGACCCTGCCCGAGCGCACCGACCGGCCCGTGATCCTCCGGACCGACCCGGCCGCCGAGCCCATCATGGCCGTGAGCGCCGCGGGCGGCGGCGATCTCTGGGCGCTCAGGGACCTGGCGCAGTCGGTCTTCAAGCGACGGCTGGAGCAGATTGACGGCGTAGCGGAGGCCGCGGTCGTGGGCGGACTGGAGCGCGAGATCCACGTCGAGGTGGATCCGCGGCGCCTGGAAGCCCACGGCATCACGGTCGAGCAGGTGGCCCAGGCGCTCGACGCCGCCAACCAGAGCGCCCCCGGGGGAACGATCCGGAGCGGCCGCTACCGCTACGCGCTGCGCACCCTGGGCGAGCTTCAGTCGGTAGAGGAAATCGCGGCAGTGCCGATCCGAGTCGGCGCTGCCGCCTCTGCCGCTCCTGCCGCCTCTGCCGCTTTTCCCGCCCCCGGCGCACGCAACTCCCCCGGCAACGGAACCTCCCCGGCGCCGACGCGCGCCCTGGTGACCGTGGGAGACATCGCGCGCGTGGAAGCCGGCTCCCGCGAGCGGGAATCCGTGGCCCTCTACAATGGCCGCGAATCCGTGGGGCTCCTGATCTTCAAGGAAGCTGCCGGCAACACCGTGCAGGTGGCTCGCCTCGTGGAACAGGCACTCGAGCAACTGCGCCCCGAATACCCCGCAGTCCAGCTCGACGTCACCATGAGTCAGGCCGGCTTCATCGCCCAGGCAATTGACAACGTGGTGCAGAACCTGGCCCAGGGCGGCGCGCTTGCCTTCCTGGTGCTGTTTCTGTTCCTCCGCAACATCCGGTTCCCCATCGCCGTGGCGCTCGCGATCCCGATCTCGGTGGCGGCCACCTTCGCGCTGCTGGACCTGTTCGGCGTCTCGCTCAACCTCATGAGCATCGGCGGGTTGGCGCTCGGCGTCGGCATGCTGGTGGACAACTCGATCGTCGTGCTGGAGAACACGTTCCGGCATCGCGAGCTGGGGGTGCCGGGCGAGGAGGCCGCAGATCGCGGCGCCACGGAAGTCCTCGGGGCCATCACCTCCGCCACGCTCACGACGATCGCGGTCTTCGGACCCATCATCTACGTGGAAGGCGTGGCGGGCCAACTCTTCGGCGCGCTGTCTCTGGCGGTGGCCGTTTCGCTCCTCGCGAGCCTGCTGGTCGCGATGACGCTCGTCCCCATGCTCGCCGCGCATTGGGCCGAGGGGGGGCCCGCCTGGCGACCGAAGGCCCTGACTGCATTCGATCGGACCTTCGCCCGGTTCGCCGGATGGTACGAGACGCTGCTGGGGCAGGCGCTGGACCACCGGGGACGGGTGGTGGCGATCGCCGTCGGACTGCTTGCGGCGGCCGTCGGCCTCGGGCTCACGCTGGATCGCAACGTCCTGCCCGACGTGGACCAGGGCGCCTTTCGCGCGATGCTCGCGTTGCCCCGGGGAACGCCATTGGAAGAGACGGCCCGCGCGGCCTCCTCGCTGGACAGCGTGCTCCGTGCCGATCGGGCGGTCAGAGCGGTCTTCGGCCGAGTGGGCCGGAGCGGCGCCGTGGTCGGCATTGAGCAACAGGAGAGCGGGCTCAACAGCGCGCTCCTCGAGGTTCGGCTCGACCAGGACGAAAGCACGGAACGAGCGCTCAGGCGTCTGCGACCGCGCCTGACCGGCTGGCGAGCGGAAGAACTGAGCCTCGAAACCGGGCAGGCAACCGCGCTCGGCCGGCTGTTGGGTGGCGGAGAGGCCGACCTCGCCGTGCGCATCCGCGGCGAGGACCTCAAGGGAGCGCTGGCCTACGGGCGAGAAGTGAGGGCGCGGCTCCGCTCCGTCCCCGCCGTCACCAACGTGCGCCTGGGAACCGAAACAGGCCAACCCGAGCTGCGGGTGGAGATTGATCGCGAACGGGCGGCCGCATTCGGGATCGAACCGCGCCGCATCGCGGAGGCACTGGAGCGCTACATGCGCGGCCGGATC
>CAZVKD010000166.1:0-6876 GCA_964627675.1 uncultured Gemmatimonadaceae bacterium | reverse complement strand
GCTGTCACGATTCGCGTGGAAGGTGGACGCGGGGGCGGAGTTCGCCGTGACGCAGCCGGTATTCGACCCCGACGCTCTGGCAGCGTTCGTCACGCGATGCGAGGCGTTCCGAATCCCATTGGTTGCCGGTATCTGGCCATTGGTCTCGCTGCGCAACGCGGAATTTCTGGCGAACGAGGTGCCCGGGGTGCGAGTTCCGGAGGCTGTCATCACGCGGATGCGAAAGGCGGAGGAGCGTGGGCCCGAGGCGGCCGAGGCCGAAGGCGTGGCGATCGCGCGAGAGATGGTGGCGGCCGTCCGCGGACTGGTGCGTGGCATTCAAGTTTCCGCGCCCCTGGGGCGCGTGGACCTGGCACTCCGCGTCGTCGCGGCGGACTAAGCGGTCGGTGCGAAACCGACTCCGGAACACGCGACGGGAGCCCGAACCGGATTGGAGCTTACCCGACGGCGTCGAGCAGCGCCCGGTAGCGTTCTTCTGGCTTTCGAAAACCGAGATTGCTCACGTAGACCGCGTTGGCGCCGATGTCCCGCAACGCCCGTATGGTCCGGGCGCAGATGTCCACCGGCGATAATCCCGCCTCGAACTCCCGCGTGATCTCTGCCGCCGGCACGGGAAAGAACGGCGCCAACCGCGCCAGCGTATCGGGTCGTGCGCTTCTGTAGAGGAAAACGCCGAACACGCCCGGATACGGGACCCCGCGGCGCCGGGCCTCCTCGAGGAATGCCTCCACCGCCCGGATCGAATGGTGCGAGACGACCTGGGTCAGGAAGAACTCGCCGGTGAAGGTCTCGCTCAACAGGAAGTCCACCTGCTGCGCCGGATCCCGGTGAGGGTTGGCCCAGCCGCCCAGGGCGAGTCCCGGTATGCGCTGGCGAATGGCCTGCCGCAGCAGGTAAGCGTACGGCACGCATCGCGCGGGGCCGAGGCTCCGGTCACCGCCCAGCACCGTCAGCGCCTGGAAGCCATGCGACGCCGCGCGGGCCGCGTAGGTCATGCAATAGTCCAGCGTGTGCTTGCAGGTAAGAAACGGCACCACGCGCTCGGCCGGCACATCGCCGGCCAGGTTGTTGATCAGATGCTGGAGGTTCTCCTCTTCGGCGGCGCCCACGGCGTTGTCCGTGATGAAGATCAGCGTATCGAGCCGGGCCAGCCGGCGGACGCCGTGGTACATGTCAATCCAGGTATCCATGGACTGGGCGCGGGACAGGCCGGCCGGAGGAGGCCGAAGCTCGACAGCGACGAGCGGCCGGACGTCGCGCAGCCGCTCCAACAAACGGTTCGAGCCAGGTAGATTGGTCATCGTGAGCAGGGGAAGCTACGAGCCGCAGGGCCGCGAATCCACGGGAGCGCGGGCCCACGCCGCCGTCGTCGTCATCCCGCGCTCGACGGCGAGCGTGGAGTTCCACGATCGGGCGGTCACGGTGTCCTGCGAATGAGCGATCAGGCGACACCGCCCGACAGGCTCACCTTCGCCCCCGCAACCGAGGCCGATCTCTTGCCCTTGCTGGACTTGCTCCGGCGAAGCCGACTGCCAGAGGCGGGATTCGCCGAGCACATCGCATCGGCAGTGGTGGCGAGAGACGGCGGCCTGGTGGTGGGGAGCGCGGCGCTGGAGCTGTACGGTTCGTCCGCCCTTCTCCGATCGGTGGCGGTGGACGAGCGGCTGCGCGGGCAAGGCGTTGGGCGGAGACTGACCCACGAGGCCCTCGACCTCGCGAGGCGCCACGGGGTGCACGTGGTTTATCTCCTCACCGAAACGGCCGCGCCGTTCTTCGCCCGACTGGGATTCACCCGCCTCGAGCGGCACAGGGTTGATCCTGCGGTGCAGCAGTCGGTCGAGTTTCGGTCCGCCTGCCCCGCCAGTGCCGAGTGCATGGCGTTGCGGCTGGATGCCGGCCGGTCGCTCGGAACCGCATAACGCCTTACCCTACAACGCATTATCTTGCCTTGGAGGCGGCCCCCAGAGCCGGTCCACGGGGGCTCGGGGCGGGCACGGGCCTTGCCGCAATGGGCTGGGGAACCAGGTAACACCCAATGAAGGCGCGCGGCTACACCATCATCGAGCTCATCGTCGTGATCGTCGTGTTCGGCGTGCTCCTTTCTATCGCCTACACGCGGCTGGGCCCGGCCCTCGAGCACGCTCGGGTCCAACGGGCGGCCACGGTATTGGCCACCGATCTGCAATACGCTCAGATGCTGGCCGTGCGGCAGCGCCAGCCCGTGGCGGTGGTGATCAACGAGTCGTTGAAAGGCTACGTGATTCGAGAGCGCAACGCGGCCTCGGTCCACCGGCAGCGGTTCTACGGGGACGGAAGCGAGTTTCGGCTGGACGAGTTCACCGCTTCGGCCCCGTCCGTCGAGATGTTCCCGAACGGCGTGACGACGGCCACTACCACGTTCACGCTTGGGCTCCTGGGGTATCGGCGTCAGGTGCGGGTCACCCGCGCCGGCCAGGTGCGCGTGATTCGTGTCTCCTGAGGATCGAACGGCGGAAGGGGGCGTCACGCTGGTGGAAGTGCTCATCGCACTCGGCATCTTGTCGCTCGTGCTCGTGGCGCTGGGCGGCCTGATGTTCCAGGTGAGCCTCCAGACGCGGCGATCCGCGGCGCTGTCCTACCGCAGCGCTGCAGCCCAGAAGGCGCAGGCCTACGTGGAGGGCCTGCCGTGGGACAGCATCGGAGCGGCCGTGGGCTGTGTAGCGGACAACGCCGGCCAGCTGGCCTACACGCGTTGCGTGACGGTGCAGAACCTGGCGATCAACCTCAAGCGCATCACGGTGGTGCTCACGTCCACGGGGAATTTGGTCGCGCCGCCGGAGACACTGGTGGTGGACCGCACCAAGCCCCAGCTGCCGTTTCCCGCCTGGCCATGACGCGACCGCGGGGTTTCACCCTCACGGAACTCCTGGTCACGATGGTGGTGATGGCCATCCTGGGCTCCGCGCTGGCCAGGATCCTGATCAACAACTCCCGATTCGTCAGCCGCCAGGACGCGATGCTGAGCGCGCGCGCCGCCGCGCGTTCGGCCATGAACACCATGCTGGCCGAGCTCAGGCTGGTCTCGAACGGCGGCCTGCTGATCGCGTCGCGGGACAGCGTGCGGGTGCGCGTTCCCATTGCGTTCGGCATGCTGTGCCGCACGACCGGCGGCAGCACCATCGCGTCGCTCATGCCGTACGATTCCCTGATGTACGCCACGGCCTCGCTCGACAGCCTGGCCTGGCTGGACAGTTTGGGGACGTACAACGCCGTGGGCGGCATCTCGGTGAGCGTCTCGACGGCGCAGGCGGCCTGCGATGCCGACAGCATCAAGGTCGTCCCCGGCGGCCGGCTGGTCGCGCTGTCCCGGCCCAACGTGGGACAGCCGGGCCGGTTGTTCTATCTCTATCAGGCCGTAACCTACCGGTTTGGCGCCTCGTCCGAGATGCCGGGGCGCCGCGCGCTGTGGCGCCAGCCGGGTGGCGGATCGGCGGAGGAGATCGTGGCGCCCTTCGACACGGCGGCGAGCTTTCGGTTTCTGGTCGGCGCCCGGCTTACGCCCACCGCGACTGTTCCCGCGGTCCTGGACTCGGTTCGGGGGTTGGAACTCAGGCTCATCGGAGCGAGCGACTACGCGCCGCAGGGAACCACCCGGTTCCAGACATTCGATCTGACCACCAACGTGCTGTTCTTGAACCGTCCGTGAACCCGTCCCGCGTCGCGAACGAGCAGGGGATTGCGCTGCCGGTCACGATCTTCGTCGTGACGCTGCTGACCATCACGCTGGCCGCGGCCTTCGCCCGGGTGGACGCCGAGCGCGCCATCAGCGTGGGAACGAGTGACGCGGTCAACGCCCTGCAAGTCGCGCAGAGCGGCCTCCAGCGCTACCTGGGAACCCGAACCGTTCGTCCGTCCAATGGAGATTCCGTGCGATTCAACGTCGCGGGCGGCTACGCCGACGTGCGCGCATGGATCGTGCAGCGACCGCCCGACACCATGCTGAATCAGATGTACATCGTCCGCTCCACCGGGTATGCCATCGTTCCGGCGGCGGGGGCGACGCCGCAGGGTGTGCGAACGGTGGCGCAGTTCGGGTACTGGCAGACCCCGTCTTTGCGCAAGCTGGGGGCCTATACGGCCGCCAACGGTGTGCGGGCGCTGAATCCGGGCGGCGGATGCTCCGGCAACGGGATCTGCATTCGCGGCGCCGATCAATGCGGGTTGAGCGCCGACATCCCGGGCGTCAGAGGCGCGGCGGGGTCGAACCTGAATTTCGGGGAATACGCCGGCAGCCCGGCGACGGTGATTGCGGGGGCCGGCAAACAAGTGGCAGACACCACCGGCATTCAGTGGGCCACGATGATCGGTGGCGGATTCGTTCCGGACTACTACACCATGCAAACCGGCTTGTGGAACTGGGCGTCCCACCTGGTGCAGGGCAACGCCACCCTGTCCAACGCGTGGGGCACGGGCCTGCTCGTGGTGACCGGCGATTTGACCACCGGTGGAAGTTACGCGTTCTGGTACGGCATCGTGTTGGTGGGGGGACAAATCGTGTTCAATTCCAACCACACGCACTTCAACGGCATCGTGATCAGCGGACTGCGGGAACAGCTGACCGGCGCACCGCCTACGCGCAACGACCTTGGAGGCGTGGACAGCCGGCGGTACCACATAGACTACTGGTCCTGCTACGTCACGAGCACGCTGGACCGGCTCAAGGGGTTCGTGCCGGTGCGCAACGCTCACGTGGACAACTGGGCCACGTACTGAAACACGCAGGCCGGCGGCCGACGACCCGCTACCAAGGCCCGGTCGCTCCCGCCCGAGCGGCCACGTCGTTCGCGCTCACCGGTGCGCGTTGGCGCTCTCTTGTCGTCCTTCCAGCCCGGTCTACATTCCGGCGTTGATACGATGGGGCCGCCGAGTCACACATGACTTCAGCCGAGCCGCGCGCGCTCACCACCCTGACCGAGGACGAGCGAATGTTCCGCGACGCCGTGCGCGACTTCGCGGCCGCCGAGGTGGCGCCGCGCGTGGACGCCATGGAGCGCGCGGGCGCGTTCGACCGCACCCTGATCCCCAGGTTCAGCGAACTCGGTTTGATGGGCATTGACGTCGAGACGGCGTACGGCGGCGCCGGCGGCACGTTCTTCATGACCGTGCTGGCCGTGGAAGAGCTGTCCGCGGTGGACGCCTCCACGGCCATCCTGGTGGACGTGCAGAACACGCTGGCCAACGCCCCACTCGCGCTCTGGGGCAGCGAGGATCTCAAGCAGCGCTACCTCACCCGCCTGGCCGCCGGGACGGTGGGCGCCTACGCGCTCTCCGAGCCCGGCGCGGGCTCGGACGCCTTCAGCCTCACGACGCGCGCAGCATCCTGCGATGGGGCGTGGAGCCTCACCGGCCGCAAGATGTGGATCACCAACGGGGCGGAGGCGGACATCTTCATCGTGTTCGCGACGGTGGACCCGGGGCGCGGATACAAGGGCATCACGGCATTCGTGGTGGAACGCGGTTTCCCAGGATTCAGCGTGGGCAAGAAGGAGGACAAGCTCGGCATCCGGGCCTCGAGCACCACCGAGTTGATTCTCGAGAACTGCCGCGTGCCTGCCGGGAACGTCCTGGGCGAGGTGGGACAGGGGTACAAGGTGGCGATCGAGACGTTGAACGGGGGCCGCATTGGGATCGGGGCCCAGATGATCGGCATCGCGCGGGGCGCCCTGGAGGCGGCCCTGAAGTACGGGCGCGAGCGCCAGCAGTTCGGCAAACCGATCGCGGAGTTCCAGGCCGTGCAGTTCCAGCTGGCGCAAGCCGCGACCGACCTCGAGGCCGCGCGCCTCATGGTGTACAACGCCGCCCGACTGCGCGACGCCGGGCAGCCGTACACGAAGGAAGCCGCCATGGCCAAGCTCTTCTCCTCCCAGGCCGCCGAACGGGTCACCAGTCTCTGCGTGGAACTGTTCGGCGGCTACGGCTATACCAAGGAGTATCCGGTGGAGAAGTTCTACCGCGACGCGAAGATCGGGACGATCTACGAGGGGACGAGCAACATGCAGCTGCAGACGATCGCCAAGCTGCTACTCAAGGCCTGAGGCGCCCTCGCCCGATCCGGAGCCAGACCAGCACCACGCCGCATCGCGCGTCGCGCCCGGTGTACCGCGACGGGACGTTCGACGCGCCGCGATAGATCTCAATGCCTTCGATGTCTTCCGGACGGAAGGAGTTGATGTCCACCTCCTCCGCCGCGGTGCCGTACCGCACGCCATCCACGAAGTACTGCACGTGACAAACCGGCCGCCCCACCATGGACGGCTGGGACCGTCCCATGTCAATCCAGCACTGGCGTCCGTAGCGGCATTCCAAGCGCACGCCGGGGACCTGATCGAACAGGTCGCTCAGGAGCATCGGCCGCTCGCGCTCGATGTCCTCGCGCGTGATGAAGTGCCCATGTCCCTCGGACATACGGCGATAGAATTCGGCCATGGATGGGTGGACATCCGGGGTACCGCTGACAACCACTTCCTCGAGCGGCGTCGCGAGCGCCGTGAGCGAGAAGGTGATGTCTGCGGATTCCCCTGCGTCCAGCTCGAAGGAGGCGCGCACCGGCTGGAAGCCGATTTGGCGCGCCTCGATGGCAAACGCGCCCGGCACCAGCCCTGAGAACTCGAAGCGACCGTCGCGGTCCGCCGTGGTACTGTCGTTGGCGCCGAGGAGAATGATCAGGGCGCCGGGGATGGGCTGGCCGGTGAGGTCCTGAAGCACGAGACCAGCGATGTGGACGGGGCTCTGCTGGGCGCGGGCGGCAGGCGCGACCGGCACCAGCAGGGCGAAAGCCAGGCAAACCGAGCCCGGCCAGTGGCGATGCCGCACGATCACGGGCCGCCGGACCAGTAG
>CAZVKD010000165.1:0-6880 GCA_964627675.1 uncultured Gemmatimonadaceae bacterium | reverse complement strand
GGCAGCGTGTAGTCCTCGCCGGTGGCGGAGCCGGCCAGCACCGCCGAGCCGTCGGCGGTCGTCTCCGACTCCGAGCGCGCGATCGTCACCGTGGTCGATTTCGACGGTGACCACCGGCGGGTCCACGCGCCGCTCACGCCCCGGGCCGATGTTATCGGGGTCCGCTCGCCCCGGCGAACGGGTCTTCGAGCGAGGGACTCTGGGGCGTCAGCAGCTCCGCGCCCGACTCCGTGATCACCATGTCGTCTTCGAGGCGCACGCCGAATTCGCCCCGGATGTAAATGCCGGGCTCGTCGGAGAACGTCATGCCGGGCTCGAGCTTTAGCGTGTTGCCGCGGACCAGATACGGCCACTCGTGCCCATCCATCCCGATCCCGTGTCCCACGCGATGGGTGAAGTACCGGTAGTCCGGCCCGTAGCCCGCATCGGTGATCACCTTGCGCGCCGCGGCGTCCACGGCCTGGCACTCGACGCCCGGTCGAGCCGCGGCCAGCGCGGCGGACTGCGCCCGGAACTCGATCTCGAACACCCGTTTCATCCTGTCCGTCGGCTTGCCCAGCACGAACGTGCGGCTGATGTCGGAGCGATATCCCTCGACCGCACAGCCGCCGTCAATCAGCAGGATGGTGCCTTCGCGGATGACCTGGGGCGCGGCCGACCCGTGGGGCAGCGCCGAATACTCGCCGACCTGGACGCCGGCCCCGCCGCTGAACCCCAACCGCCGGTGGGCCAGCGACACCAGCTCGGCGAAGCGGTCCTGCGTCATCCCGCCCGCCAAAGCCTTGTAGGCCGCCTCGTACGCCTTGAGCGTCACCTCGGACGCGAGCTTCATCAACTCGATCTCGTGCGCGTCCTTGACCGCGCGGCACCCCGCGGTCACCGGTGTCCCGCTGGTGATGGTGAGCCCCGGCGCGGCCGCACGCACGCCGTCGCTGAAGACGAACCGCACGGTTTCCTCCATGCCCAATCGCCCGGTGGCGAAGCCCCAGTTCCGCATCCCGTCAGCCACGAGCCGGTACGGGCTCTCGTCCTCCTCCCACGTCATGAAGTCCACGTCGCCCGCCAGCGGGCCACTCGCGACCTGCTCCTGGGCCCGTTCTTCCTCGAACGCTGGGCAGACCAGGAAGGGCCGCCCGTCCCTGGGCACTACGAGCGCGAGCAAGCGCTCCGAGAGGCCCCAGCGAATTCCGGTGTAGTACTCCAGCGAGGTGCCGCCCGTGAGCATGAGCGCGTCAACCGCGTGCTCCGCCATGAGGCGGCGCGCTTTCGCCACGCGGCCCCGCCGCTCATCCACCGTGATGGGGCGCGCGCGGCCGCGCATGGACTCCAGCGCCGCGATGGACGGGGGAAGCGACTCGCCCTGTTGGTCGGCAGCCGGCGGCGCTGCCGCCGGCAGGGCGACGGCCGCAGCGGAGGCCAGGGCAGACTGCTGGAGGAATTCGCGGCGGGTGGTCATTGAGGGCTCCGGGAGGCGTCGCCGGGGAACGTTATGGATCCGGGGCGCCGCCGGCCAGCGCGCGCCGCGGAACCGAGGCGCCGGGGGCTGCCTCCAGACGGGGCGGTGGGGCGGGACCGCCGGAGTATATTCTCCCTCCATGCGCCAGGACCGGATCCGCAACTTCTGTATTGTGGCCCACATTGACCACGGCAAGTCCACCCTGGCCGACCGCCTCATCGAAGCCACCGGCACGCTCGAGAAGCGCCAGATGCGGGAGCAGGTGCTCGACACCCTCGACCTCGAGCGCGAGCGCGGCATCACGATCAAGCTGAACGCCGTTCGCATGCTCTACAAGGCGCCCGACGGCGAGACCTACGAACTGAATCTCATAGATACGCCCGGCCACGTGGACTTCACCTACGAGGTGTCCCGCTCGCTGGCGGCGTGCGAGGGCGCCATTCTCGTGGTGGACGCGAGCCAGGGAATCGAGGCGCAGACCATCAGCAACCTGTACCTGGCCCTGGAAGCCGGACTGGAAATCATCCCGGTCCTCAACAAGATTGACCTGCCGGCCGCCGAGCCCGACCGCCGGGCCCGCGAGCTGCACGAGCTGGTGGGCGCCGACGCCCGCGACATCCTGCGCGTGTCGGCGAAAGAGGGCATCGGCATTGACGCGCTGCTCGAGGCGCTGGTGCGCCGCGTGCCGCCGCCGCGCGGCGACCCGGCCGGCCCGCTTCGCGCGCTGATCTTCGACTCCTACTACGACCGCTATCGCGGAGCGGTGCCCAGCATCCGCGTGGTGGATGGCGCCCTTCGGCCCGGCATGGAGATCACCTTCGGCTCCCATCCCGCCGACCGGTACGAGGTAGCCGAGGTGGGCTACCTGCGCCTGTCGCATCAGCCCACGGACGTGCTCGAAGCCGGCGAGGTGGGCTACGTCGTGGCGAACATCCGCGGGGTCTCCGAGACCCGCGTGGGCGACACCGTGCTCGACGCCGCCCGCCCGGCCGCGTCGTTGCTGCCCGGCTATCGCGACGTCCGCTCCATGGTCTTCGCCGGGCTCTATCCCACCGAGCCCAACCAGTACGAGGAGTTGCGTGACGCGCTCGCCAAGCTTCAGCTCAATGACGCCGCCTTGCGCTACGAGCCGGAGACGTCGGTGGCGCTGGGCTTCGGGTTCCGCTGCGGTTTCCTCGGACTGCTGCACATGGAGATCGTGCGCGAGCGCCTCGAGCGCGAGTTCGATCTGGATCTGATCACCACCGTGCCGAACGTGGAGTACCACGTGTACCTCACGGACGGCACGATGCAGGTGGTGGAGAACCCCACGGCCATGCCGCACGGCTCGACGGTGGATCGGATTGAAGAGCCCTACATCAAGGCGCACATCACCTCGCCCGCCGAGTACATCGGCCCCATCATGCAGTTGGGGCAGGAACGCCGTGGCGTGTACGCCGGCATGGAGTACGTGGCGCCGGCTCGGGTCCAGTTCACCTGGGAGTTCCCCCTCGCCGAGATCATCCTCGACTTCTACGACCGGCTGAAGACCGTCAGTCGCGGCTATGCGAGTCTCGACTACGAGTTCCTGGGCTATCGGCCGGGGGACGTCGTGCGGCTCGACATGCTGATCAACGGCGATCCGGTGGACGCCTTCAGCGTCATCATCCATCGGGACAAGGCATATGAGTGGGGCAAGAAGCTCGCGGGCAAGCTGCGGGAGCTGATTCCGCGGCAGTTGTTCGAGGTCGTCATTCAGGCGGCGATCGGGAGCAAGGTGATTGCGCGGGAGTCCGTCCGTCCCTTGCGCAAGAACGTGACGGCCAAGTGCTATGGCGGCGATGTGACTCGCAAGCGCAAACTCCTGGAGAAACAGAAAGAGGGAAAGCGGCGGATGAAGCAGGTGGGCGTGGTGGAGATCCCCCAGGAAGCCTTCCTCGCGGTCTTGCAGGTCGAGTGACGCGGCCCAGGACGCGACCGGCCCGCAGCGCCTCGAGCCCGAAGGGGACCGGTGGCCGTATGCGCGTGATCGTGGGCGTGGACCTCGGCGGCACGAACATCGTGGTGGGTGGGGTGGCCGAGGATGGCAGCGCGCTCTACGGCCTGGCGCAGCGACGGACGCCGGTGGCCCAGGGGCCCGACGCCGTAGCGCATCTGATGACGTCCATGATCAAGGCCTGCGTCGCCGATGTTCGGGCGGCCTGCGGCGACGGCGTGGACGTCGCCGGCGTCGGCGTGGGAGCGCCCGGCCCGCTCGATACCAAGCGCGGTATCGTTTTCTTCGCGCCCAACCTGGGCTGGCGGGACATGCCCCTGCGCGATCGGATCGCCCAGACCGTGGGGCTCGCCGCGACCCTGGACAACGACGCCAACTGTGCGGTGTTCGGCGAGTGGTGGCGCGGGGCGGCCCGCGGCGCCCGCGTGGCGGCGGGACTCACGATCGGGACCGGGGTGGGCGGCGGCATCGTGATTGACGGCAAGCTGTTCCACGGCGCGGCCGACATCGCCGGCGAGATCGGCCACACCACCGTGGACCTCAATGGCCGGCGCTGCAAGTGCGGCAACTACGGTTGCATCGAAGCCTACGCCTCCGGCCCGGCCATCGCCGCCCGCGCCGTGGAGGGCGTGGAGGCCGGCGCGTCGTCCACCCTGCCGACCTACGTGGACGGCGATCTCGCCAAGATTGACGCGCAGGTGGTGTATCAGGCCGCCAATGACGGCGACGAGTTCGCCCGCGAGGTGGTGCGCGACACCGCCCGCTTCCTCGGCGCGACCGTGGCGAACGTGGTGAACATGCTCAATCCCGACGTGGTGGTGATCTGCGGCGGCGTGACGCTCGCCGGCGATCAGCTCTTCGCGCCGCTCCGCGAGGAAGTCCGGCGCCGGGCCTTCAAGCCTGCCGCCGCCGCCTGCCGCATCGTCCCGGGCGCACTGCCGGGAACCGCCGGGGTGTACGGCGCGGTGGCGACGTTCAAGGTGCAGCAGTGGGGCAGCGTCTGAAGCGCCTGGGCGTCATGGGCACGATGGTGTGGGACACCATCTACCGGTGGGGGAGCGGCGGGCCGGTGGAGGAGTGGGGCGGCGTCTCGTACGCCCTCGCGGCCTTCGAGGCGGCGCTCGCGCCCGACTGGGTCATCGTCCCGCTCATCAAGGTCGGCCGGGACCTCAGCGATCGCGCCAACCTGTTCTTCCAGCGGCTCACGCACCGGGCCGGCGCCGCCCGGCTCATCGAGGTGCCGGAGCCGAACCTGCGCATCACGCTCCGCTACGTGAGCGAGGGCCGGCGGTCGGAATCCCGAACGGGCAGCGTGCCCAGCTGGACCTGGGAGGAGATTGGTCCCCTGGTCCGGGATCTCGACGCGCTGTACGTCAATTTCATCTCGGGCCATGAGATTGACCTGCCCACGGCCGCCGCCCTGCGCCGCGGCTTCGACGGACCGATCTATGCCGATTTGCACTCCCTGTTCCTCCAACAGGCGCCCGACGGCACCCTCCAGCCCCGCGGCGTTCCCAATATCGGCTCGTGGTTCGAGTGCTTCGACGTGGTGCAGCTCAACGAGGACGAGCTGGGCCGCCTCGAGGGCGAACCCATCGAGATCGCGGCCCGCGCCCTGGCCGCGGGCGTGCGCCTCTTCGTCGTGACGGTGGGCGCGCGGGGAGCGATCTACTTCCTGTCCCCGCCCTTCGCGCTTCGGGGGCCCGCGGCGGCCGGCCGCGGCCCGGTCCAGACCGCCCGCGTGGCGGCGCCGCCGGTCCCCCCGGGAGATCCCACCGGCTGCGGCGACGTCTTCGGGGCCACGCTGTTCGCGCGCCTGCTTGACGGCGTCCCGCCGGAACCGGCCCTGGTCGAGGCCAACCGTCTGGCCGCGCGCAACGTCACGACGTACGGCGCCACGGACCTCCAGTACCACCTCCGCGGGGAGCTGGTGCCCCGATGACGCGCGTGGTGGAAGTCCCCGCGCACTTCGATGATCGCAGCTTCGACAGGTTCGCCCGCGAGTACGCCGGCGCCGACGGCGACCGCCTCCTGTTCGACGCCCACGCGACGCTGTGGGCCTCGCCCTACGGCCTGGTGGGCCTCCTGGCCGCCGGCCAAGCCCAGACCGAAAAGCGGGGCGAGCGCGCCCTGCTCACCCTGCCCGCCGATCGGGACGTGGCGCACTACTGGGCCCGGGCGGGCTTCCTCCGATACGCGCCGGAATTCTTCGAGCTGCACGGCAAGGCCCCGCGCGTGGCCGCGGCGAGCGAGTCCGACGTGCTGCTCGAAGTGACGCCGGTGCGCGGCGCGGATGACGTCCACGGCGTGGTGGAGCGCATCCAGGACCGCGCCGCGACCATTCTCTCGCATGAGCTCGGGCTCGAAGCGCAAGCGACCCTGGGATTCGCTATGGCGCTTTCGGAAGCGTGTCAGAATATTGTGGAGCACGCCGGCACCGGCGGGTGGGTCGCGGTGCAGACCTACCACTGGCGCCGGACGCTGAAGCGCCGCGTCGTGGTCATCGCGGTCGCGGACGCCGGCGTGGGGTTCCGCCGGTCGCTCGAGCCCACGCAGGCCAAGCGGTTCGGCGACCGGTGGGGCGATGCCAGCGCCCTCGAGGCCGCGCTCATCCAGGGCGTCTCCCGCTTCCGAGACCCCGGCCGCGGCCAGGGGTTGGCCGGCATCCGGCGCTACCTCAGCCGCTGGTCAGGGAAACTGTCGGTGCGAAGCGGCACGGCCCGAATCGCCATCGTGCCGTCCTGGGACGACGATGTGCCGCTGGCGGAGGGTCTGCCGGACTTTCCTGGAAGCCAGGTGCTCATGATCATTCCGTCGCAACAGCCGTGAGAGCCATGCCGCGAATCAGTCTCCGGGACGCCCTGCGCCAGAGCGTGGCGGACGGGTACGGCGATCTCGTCACACGGCGGACGGGACAGGCCGTGCGGGAGGTCATCGAACACACGCTGGCCGATCTCTCCCGAGGGCAACCCGCCGCCATTGATTTTGGAACGGTCGGCTGCCTCGACCTCTCCTGCGCCGATGAAATCGTGGGCCGGCTGCTGCGGGATCACGGGGACACTCGGGATTTCGTCCTGCTCAACGTGAGTCCGTCGCACCGCGAGTCCATCGAGTTCGTGCTCGAGCGCCACCAGCTCGCCGTCGCCGTGCGCGACGCCCAGGGCGCGACCGACGTCGTCGGCTCGGTCTCCGAGCCGGCGCGCCGGGTATTCCGGTTCCTGGTCGCCGGAGGCGCCGCCAGCCCGGTGCACATCGCCGCGAGACTCGACCTCACGCCGGAAGCGGCGCAGGCCGCCCTCGACGAGCTGCATCGCCGCCGCCTGGTGCGGGCCGCCCGCGCCGCCGCAGCCACCGCCACGTGAAGCGCCGGCCCCTGGGACAGTCCACCATCGCCGTGCACGGCGGCCCGCACGGCAAGGCCGGCCGGGATCCGGTCGCCAACCCCATCT
>CAZVKD010000164.1:0-6883 GCA_964627675.1 uncultured Gemmatimonadaceae bacterium | reverse complement strand
GACGCGCCATTGTCTGGATTGACGGCGGCCTGGATGATCAGGAATACGCCACGGGGCAGCTCATGCCCGAGCTGATCTGGCGGGTCGCGTCGGACGATTCCCCGGAGATGCGCAAGATCCGGGACAACGTGGTCGCGCTGCTGATGCCGCACATGAATCCCGAGGCCTCCGCCAGCGACGTGACCTGGTATCGCGCGCACCGCGGCACGCCCTTCGAGGTCACCGAGCCCCCGCGGCTGGGCCAGCCGTACGTCGGGTCGGACAACAATCGGGACTGGTTCATGATCACCCAGCCCGAGACCTGGGCCGCATCGAGGGTGTTCTACCACGAATGGTATCCGCAGATCATCTACAACCACCATCAGACCGGGCCCGCGCGCACGCGCATCGTGATCCCGCCGTACTCCGACCCCGTCAACCCCGACATTCATCCGGGCGTGACCGCCGGCGTGAACCTGGTGGGCGCCGCCATGGCGGCCCGCTACGCATCGCTTCGCATGCCGGGATACGTCTCGCGGGTCATCTATGACATGTGGTGGAACGGGGGCATGCGCCTCGCGCCATACTACCACAACATGATCGGGATTCTCACGGAGACCTCGCACGCGTTTCCCACGCCGATCCGCTACGACACCACCCAGTGGCCCGAGACGATCGAAGCGCGCAAGGGCGACGTTCCCCGCACCGACGGTACCAGCATCTTCTACGCGTACCCGTGGAAGTCCCCCGTGTCCCGTTTCCGGGACGCCATCAACTACATGCGCGAGGCGTCGCTGGCCGTCTTGAACCTGGCGGCGAACTATCGGGAAGAAACCCTGTTCAACGCGTGGCGCATGGGCCGTGACGCCATCGAGGCGGGCGAGCGCGGCAACCCCTTCGCCTATCTGTTGCCGGCGGGCCAGTGGGACCGCAGCGCCGCCCGCGACTTCGTCAACGTGTTCCGTCGCGGCGGGGTGGAGGTGCAGCGGGCCACGCAGCCGTTCCGGGCGGCGGGCGTCGAATACCCGGCGGGCACGTTCATTGTCCCCGCCGCGCAGGCCTACCGTCCCCTGGTCATGAACCTGATGGAGCCGCAGCGCTACCCCGACCGCCGGCTGTATCGCGGCGGGCCGCCGGAGCCGCCCTACGATTTGTCCGGCTGGACCCTCGCCCTGCAGATCGGCGCGCACGCGGTCCGCGTGAACGATCGTTTCACGGCGACCACAGAGGCCGTGGGCGATTCGGCACCACCCACCGGAGACGTGCGGGGCGCGGGCGGGTTCGGATACGCGCTTTCCCGGCGCGTGAACGCGAGCGCGAAGGCGGTGAACCGCCTGCTCGCGGAGGGCGAGCGGGTGCATTGGGCGACCGCCGAGTTCACCGACGGCGGCACGCGCTACGACGCCGGCACGTTCGTGATCGAGCGGCGCGAGGGCACGGACCAGCGTCTCCAGACCGCGGCGCGCGATGTGGGCGTGGACTTCACCGCGCTCGCGGCCCGGCCGGGCGGAGAGCTGCGCGCGCTCAAGCTGCCACGGATCGGCTTGTACAAGTCGTGGGTCGCCGTAGACGACCTCGGTTGGACGCTGTGGTTGTTGGAGCAGTACGCCTTCCCGGTGGACACGCTGCACAACCGGGATATCCAGACCGGCGATCTATCGCGCTACGACGCGATCGTGTTCCCCGACCAGGCGGCGGCGGCCATTCTGAACGGCCATGCGCCCGGCACGATGCCCGAGGAGTACGTGGGCGGTCTGGGCGCCGCAGGCGTGGCGGCGCTCGATCGCTACGTGAGAAACGGCGGCACGATCGTAGCGTTCGACGACGCCAGCGACTTCGTGATGGAGCAGCTGGGGCTCCCGGTGCGCAACGCCGTCGCCGGCGTTCCCGACCAGGAATTCTTCATCCCAGGGACGCTGATCCGCGCCCAGGTGGACGTGAATCATCCCCTCGCGCACGGCATGCAGCGTGAGGCCGCGGCGTTCTTTCGGCGCAGTCGGGCCTTCGAGATCGTGCGCGGGTCACGGGCACGCGAAGGCGGGCGCGTGGACATCCCCGAGGCCGACCCCCCGCCGGCGGAGGTGGTCGCGTCCTATGCCCGCGACAGTCTGCTCATGAGCGGGTGGGCCATCGGGCAGGACCGCTACCTGGCAGGGCGTCCGGCCGTGGTACGCGCGCGCCACGGGCGGGGACAGGCGGTGCTGTTCGCGTTCCAGCCGCAGTTCCGCTCGCAGCCACGGGGGACGTACAAGCTGATTTTCAACGCGCTGTACTCGGCGGGCGCGGGCAGGCTGTAGGGGGGCGCCGGCCAAGGGGCAAACGGCGGCGGCATCCGCCCCCAGCGACGGGAACTGCCCGGCGTGTCCCCCCGCCCCTCCGCAGCGCCGCTCAGGACCGCCCGTACACTCGCCCGCCCCGCAGGATCGGCTTGCCCGCGAGCGCGCCCGTGTGCCGGCCGTCCCGGATCGCGAACGTCCCGTTCACCAGGACGTGCACGGTGCCCTCGGCATACTGGTGCGGGTTGTCGTACGTGGCCTTGTCCCGGATGCGCCCCACGTCGAACACGGCGAGATCGGCGTAGAAGCCCGGGCGCACCAGCCCGCGATCGGGAATGCCCAGGAACGTCGTGGCCAGCGATGTCATGCCACGCACGGCAAACGGCAGGCTGATCACAGAGTCCTCCAGCACGAGCCAGCGCAACTTCTTGGTGAACGCGCCATAGGGCCGCGGATGCACCACCTCACGGCCGGGGTAGGGCGTGCGGCCGTCCGTGCAGGTCATCATCCAATCCTTGGTGGCCAGGTACCGCGTGTTGTTGTCGTCGTACAACTCCAGGTTCATGACCGAGGCGTTCCCGTCACGTAGAATGCGCCGCACCGCCTGAGGCACGGTGAGCCCCCAGCCGGCCGCGACCTGCGCCAGCGTCCTGCCGTTCAGGTCTTGCCGCTGGTCCACGAACAGGATCTTTTCGGCACCGCCCCGGATCTCCAGCATCGCCATGGTCTCCGCGTCCAGTCGCCGGGCGACGGCCGGATCGTCGAACCGCCGCACCATTTCCGCCTGCCCGCCCACGGCGGCCCAGCGCGGGATGGCGTACGCTGAGAGACTCGACTGGGTGGCGTTGTAGGTGTGTTGTGCCGCCATGACGTTCACCCCGCGGGCCCGGGCCTCCTCGATCAGCCTCGCTCCCTCAGCGGCACGCCCGTAGTTGTGACGCCCCTGCGGATTGAAGTGGCTGAAGATCACCGGCGTGCCGGCCCGCTCGCCGATCTCGATCGCTTCCTTCGTCGAGGCGAGATAGCCGATCCCCTGGTACGCCGCGCCGAGGTCGCGATCGTGCGTATCGTAGATTCCGCCATACTCCGCGGCCACCCGGTTCAGCTCCACCACTTCATCGGTCGAGGCGAAGAATCCCGGCGAGTAGAACAGGCCGGTGGAGAGCCCCAGAGCGCCCTCTTCCATGCCTTTGCGGACGTAGGCCTTCATGGTCTCCATCTCGCGCGGCGTGGGGGGGCGATCCGTCACTCCCATCGCGGCGCCACGCGCCGCCCCCTGCCCCACGTAGGACAGCGCGTTGAGGCCAATGCCCTGGCGCACGAACCCGTCGAAGAGTTGGCGCAGGTTGTTCGTCCCGCCACCGTCCACGCCAATCACCGCGGTCGTGATGCCTTGATAGAGAAAGGACAGCGCCTCACGCCCGTGGGGCGTCTCGAATTCCGCGTGGCTGTGCATGTCCACGAACCCGGGGGTGATGAGCAAGCCCGTGACGTCCACGGTGTCACGAGCACTCACGCGCGCGTCCCGGGCGTTCCCCACAAAGGCGATCCGCGATCCCTCGATGGCAACATCCTGCTTCACCCACGGATTGCCCGCCCCGTCCAACACCCGACCGCCTAGGAGCAGCACATCGTACGGGCGATCCTGGGCCCACAGCGGGGCGGCGAGCAGCCAGACGATGAGACAAAGGCGGGCTGAGAGGCGCATGACCGCTACGATACCGCACCGGCTCGCCTCCCACCAGCCGCGCGGCACGGCCACCATCTGGCGGAGTGCCCGCTCGGGCGGTATCTCTGTGGCCGCTGTGAAAGAGGCCGGAGAAGGGCGTCAACATCTGTGGCCCCTCCGCCATATTGGCCTGGTGCTCGCGGCGGTCGACTGGTTGTGCAACACTCACTTCCACAACGAGTTAGAGCGTGTCGCCGAGTGAGCCGCTTGGCGTGGCGCTTGCTCCGTGCCTCCCAGTGCAGGTACTTAACGGCGATCCGCCAGGCGGACGCACACCTCAAAACCATGGTATGGCGAGTAAAGGGGGAAGCAACATGTTTCGTGTCAAAGGGCTGAAGAACGCCCTGGGCGCAGCCGCACTCGTTGTCGCGTTGATGGGCGTGTCCTCGAGCCCGGCAACGGCCCAGACGTCCGACGCCGACGTGATCAACGCCATCGCGTTGGTCCTTGGGATTGCGCCGCTGAACGTCACCGGCGTCAACGACCTCCAGTTCGGGTCCGTTACCGCCGGGTCTGTGGGGACCATTGCGGACCCCGCGGCAAACGGTGGCCGATGGGACGTGACCGGCGAGCCCAGCGCGGCGGTCTCGGTCGCCTTCACGCTGCCCACGGTGTTGTCCGGCCCGGGCGGGACGATTCCGATTTCGTTCTCGGCCACCGACGGACTCAACTGGACCAGCTACCCGGTGACGTTCACGACGTTCAATCCGAACGCCATCCTGGCCACCAGCCTGACCGCGGGTGGAACGCTGACGATCGGTATTGTCGGGAGCGTTGCTCCGCCGCTGGGAACGACGACGGGTACCTACACGGCCACGGTTACGTTGACGGTGTCGTACCTGTAAGGCCAGTCACCCGTCTTCTCGGTGTCATGCCGCCTGGCGAGCCGGCGGCCGCCCTCGGGTGGTCGCCGGTTCGTGCCGGTGGGGCCCTGAAGATCGGAGGGGTATGGGCGTCCAGCGTGCGGCATTGCTTCTCGTCGCGCTTTCGGCCGGCAGCGCCATGTTGGCGCAGGGCCAGAACGCGGGAGCCGTCCCCGACAGGCCGTTCATGGTCATTGGCCGGCGCGACTTACTGTTCCGCACGGTACTCCCGGGCATTCCCACGTCGGTGCGCAGCAACGATCCCCGCTTTTCCGGCGAGTTCGAGATCCAGGGCACAGCAGGGGCGTCGGTGAGAGTGGAACTGTCGCTGCCCACGGCGCTCTTATCGTCGGGTGGGGCGTCGTTACCGATCAGCTTCGCCGCTGACGACGGGAGCCACGACTTCCCGCGGGGCCTGCCCTACCGCTCGATTTTCGACCCGCACACGCCGGTGGTGGCCGCCCTGGGGCCGAACGGCAAGCTGCACGTGTGGCTGGGCGGAACGGTCTCTCCCGTCCCGGGGCAGACCGGGGGGACGTACGTGGCGGCGATCTCGATTACGGTCTTCAACCTGGGGATTTGAGCATGGCCGGTCGCCGGACCACTGCACTGTCGAGACTGTGCGCCGCCGTGGCCGCGCTGCTCGCGGTTCCGGCAGTGATTCACGCCATCTTTGTTTTGCCGACGGCGGTCTTCATGGATCACCAGTCTCGCTCCGCGCAGGTCACGATCGGAAACGCGGGCGAGCGCCCCGAAGAGGCGGAGATCCAGCTGCAGTTCGGGTTCCCGGATACCGATTCGACCGGGACCCCGTTCGTCCGACTCATCGAATACCCGGGACCGGAGTTCCCGTCGGCGGCCGACTGGATCCGGCCGTTCCCGCGCCGGGTCCGCCTGGAGCCCGGAGATCGGCAGGTGGTCCGGCTCCTCGCGCAACCGCCGTCCGACTTGCCCGACGGCGAATACTGGACCCGCATGATCGTGACGGGGCGCGGCGCCGCGGCGCCCGTGGCCAGCACGGACACGGCGGTTCGCGTCGGGGTCACGCTCGAGGTTCGCTTGGTCGCGGCCATCACGTACCGCAAGGGTCGAATCACCACCGGGATCACGGTCCGGGACTTTACCGCTCAAGCGGCCGGCGATTCGGTGATTGCCTGGGCCAGATTCATACGCGAGGGGAACGGCGCCTATCTCGGGACCGCCACGTTCGAGCTGCAGGACCCCGCTCGCCGAACCGTGCAGAGCTGGCCCGTGGTTATGGCCGTGTATTACCCCCAGCGCCGCCGGTTCTCGTTTCCGCTCCCCGGGCCGGGCGGCGGTGAGTACCAGCTGAAGCTCACCCTCAAGTCCGAGCGATCGGACCTGCCCAAGGAGCACGTGACCCCCGCCCCGACGGTCACCGACTCGGTGCCGGTGGTCGTGCGATGAGTCACGCACGCTCGCGCTGGCGGCTGCCCGCAGGCCCGGCCGTGTCGGCGGTGGGCGCGCTCCTCGCCGGCGCCGCCGCGCCGGCGCGCGCGCAAGAAGACACCTTGCTCGCTCCCGCAGTGTTCGAAGTGGGGATCCATCAGGGGCCCTCCGACGTGATTTCGGCCCTGGTGTACAACTCCACGCTGCTCCTGCCAATCCGCACGTTCGTGGAGATGACCGAGCTCAAGCTGGAGACGTACGCGGCCCGAGACTCGGTGGTCATCGTGCTCGAGCCGTCCACGCTCCGCGTGAAGTTCGACCCCGGCCGCGGCCGGCTCACGTTGGGGGATACCGTGGTCCCACTGGGTGCGTACGACGCAGTCTGGTGGGACGGGGACATGTACGTCGCCACCCGCGCGATTGACCGCGCGTTTGGCACGGCCACGGCGGTCGCGTGGGCCAACCTGTCCGCCCTGGTCGGCCGGACGAGCATGCTCCCCGTGGTGCAGCGGCAGCGCCGGGAACGACGCCGCTCCCAACTGGTCGTTTCCGTGACTGAACCGCAGGCGCTGGAGCTGCACCCGGCCGAGCGGCTGGCCGACGGCGCGGTGCTCTCGTGGTCCCTG
>CAZVKD010000163.1:0-6914 GCA_964627675.1 uncultured Gemmatimonadaceae bacterium | reverse complement strand
CGTGCAGTTGGTCACCACGATCATCGAAGCGGCCGGCGACGCCCGGCGACTCGCGGGGCAGGAAAACCGCCCGGCAGCCTTGGCCGCCCTCGGCCGGGACGTCTGGCTCGCCGCGTGGGAGGGGGCGGTGCGGGCCATCGGCGACCTGGTGATGACGCGCGCGAGCCAACGGCTGGCGGCCGAGGCCGCCCGGGTGCGCCTGCCGCGGCGGCGCCGCCGGCGGCTCGCTCTTGGCGAGGCCGAGCGGCGCGCCGCCGCCGCTCGATTGGGTGCCGCCGGCGCGCGTCTGGTGCCGGCTCTGGACCGGCTGGAGGAGTTGTCTTCCGGCGCGCTGGAGGCGACGCCCGCCGAGCGTGAAGCGCTCGAAGCGTGGCAGGACGCGCTGAAGGTCGCGGCCCGGCGGCTGGAGGAAGCCTGGCTCGCGCTGGAGGACGCCGTCGAGCGCGAGGCGGCTCACTGGGATCGAGTGGTGGAGGCCGTGGCCGCCTGGCGTCGGCCGGTATGGCCCGTGGTGGTCGTCGCGCTGGCGGCGCTCGCCCTGGCCGTCTGGCTCGGATTGATCCTGGGCGGCTTCGTCCTGGCGCCCCCGTGGCTGCTCCCATGGTTACGCCGACTTCCCGCGCTGTGATGCCCCTCGGCGTCGGCATTGATATCGTGGACGTGTCCCGCGTGGAGCGAATGCTCGAGAGCCTGGGCCCGCGCGTCATGGACCGGCTGTTGACCGACGCCGAACGCGCGTACTGCCTCTCCATGGCGGTCCCGGCTCGACACATCGCGGTCCGCATCGCGGCCAAGGAGGCGGCGTTCAAGGCGCTTCAGCCGGAGGAGTCGCGCATTCCCATCGGCTGGCGCGAAATCGAAGTCGAGCGAAACGACGAAGGCCGGCCATCCCTCCGGCTCAGCGGCCGCGCGCAGGAGCGAGCCGAAACCCTCGGCGTGCGGCGCGTGATGGTGTCGCTCTCCCATTCGGATCTGCAGGCGGCGGCGGTCGTGATGTTGCTCGGGGGGACGTGAGGTTGGCGTTCGCCCGCTCGCCCTTTACACTTCGGCTCCCATAATCGGTGGGCATGTCCCTGGTGTTGTCCCGCGCGCGCGCGCGCACGGCGCTGACCTTCGTCGCCTGCTCCCTTCTCGCCACCGCTCCGCTCTTGGCTCAGTCCGATCAGGACGCGGCCCGGAGGATCGCGGACATCGCCGCCGTGGCGATGGACGAGTACGGGCTGGGCGTGGCCGACGGTCGGATCGTCAATCGCCCGGAATACGACGAAGCGGTTCTGTTTCTCACCGAGGCGAGGCGGGCGGCGGGCGGCCTCTCCCCCGGGGTGGCCGCCGCGACGACCACCGCGCTGGACGCGATCCTCGCCGGCGTGGAGGCGCGCGGTGACCCGTTGGAGCTGCGGGCGCTGGTGGATTCCTTGCGGGCCCGTTTGTCCGCCGCGGTCGGCATCCCGCTCGATCCCGTGCCCCGGGCGGTCCCCTCGCTCGCGAGCGGAGAGGAGATCTATCAGAAGCAGTGCGCGGCCTGTCACGGGACCGGGGGCCGCGGCGACGGCGCGCGGGCCGCCGAGCTGGAGCCGCCGCCCGCGGACCTCACCGCCGGGGCGCTGAGCGCCAGCAGCCCGCTCGATTTCTTCCGCAAGATCAACGTTGGCGTTGCCGGCACGGCGATGCCGGCCTTCCAGGGGGCGCTGGACGAGCACGCGCGTTGGGCGGTGGCCCTCTATGCCTCCTCGCTGCGCGCCAGCCAACGGGAACGCGCGAACGGCGAGGCGGTACTGCGACGCGGGTGTCCGGAGTGCCTCCCGCTGGTGAGCAGCTTCGCTGCAACCGCGGGGTTGACCGACGATTCACTGGCGGCCCTGCTCGCAGACCGGCTTGGCGCCGGACCGGGGGAGGCGGTCACGCGGGCCGCGGTGGCCTTCGCCCGCGTCGCCGGGGCGGCCGAGGCGCTGGGCCGGGACCGCCGGCTGGAGGCCGCGCGGGTGGTGAGGGAGGCGCGAGAAGGGCTCGCTGCGGCGCGCACTACCGTGGCGGCAGGCGATCGCGAGACGGCGGGGCGGCAGGCCCTTGACGCCTATCTCGTGTTCGAACGCATCGAAGCATCCGTTCGAGTGCGCGATCCCGATGCTGCCGGAGAGGTGGAAGCCGCCTTCGCGGCGGTCCGGGCGGCCGTCGCCAGTGGAGACGAGTCGGTCGTGGACGCCGCAGTCCGCCGGGCCGAACGCGCGCTGGACCGGGTGGTCCAGGGGATGGCCCAGCACACCGCTCCCGGGCTCCTGTTCGCTCAGTCGCTGGTCATCATCCTGCGCGAAGGCTTCGAGGCGATTCTGGTGGTCGGCGCGCTCATGGCTTTCCTGGTCCGGGCGGGCGCGCCGGAGCGCCGCCGTGACATCGGACTCGGCGTCTTGTGGGCCGTGCTGGCGAGCCTCCTCACCGCCGCCGGGTTCGCCACACTGTTTCGCAGCGCCGCGGGTCCCCAGGAGGCGCTCGAGGGCGCCACTATGCTGGTGGCCGCCATCGTGCTCTTCTGGGTCTCCTACTGGCTGGTCTCGAAAGTGGAAGTCAAGAAGTGGCAGGCGTTCGTGGCCACGCGAATGGACAAGGCCCTCACCAGCAGGCGCGCCCTGGCCCTGGCAGCAGTGGCGTTCCTGGCCGTGTACCGGGAGGGCTTCGAGACCGTTTTGTTCTACGCCGCCCTCTTCGCCACGGCCGATGGGACGGCCCGAGCGGCGGCGAGCATCGCCGCAGGGCTGCTCGTCGGTAGCGTACTACTGGGGATCCTGTACTACCTGATGCAGCGCTACGGCGGCCGGCTGCCTCTCAAGCCATTCTTCGCGGTGACCAGCGCGCTGCTCTACCTCATGGCCTTCACCTTCGCCGGGCAGGGCGTGGCGGAATTGCAAGAGGCGGGCTACCTGCCGATGACGCCGCTGCAATGGCTGCCGCGAGTGCCGGCGCTCGGCATCTTCCCCACCATCCAGACGTTCCTGGCGCAGTCGCTCCTGGCAGCCGCGCTCGCGCTGGCGTTGGTGTGGGTGTTCTGGCTCGAGCCCCGGACCTCTCGCAACGTCACGGCCTGAGAACGGTCACGTCGGCCGGGATGGCGAAGTCGTCTTTGCGGGACCATCGAGCCATCAATACGACACCAACCGTAACGATCGCCAGGCTGACGACTTGCGCCAGGGTCAAGGGGCCGAAGAACCGATCGTCCTTCGCTCTCACGAACTCGATGATGAAGCGCTCGGCGCCCGCCAGGGCGAGGTAAACGCCGAACAGCCAGCCGGTGGCATGTTCATGCGTCCTGAGCCGCCACAACAGCCAGAAGGCCAGCAGCATCAATCCGGTCTCGTTGAGTTGCGTGGGATGGACGGCGAGGACGTCGCCGGGCGGGGTGCCGGGCGGGAACGTGAGCCCGAAATCGCGCGAGAGGTTGGCGACCGTCGAGGGAGGCCAGCCGGCCGGGAACTTCATCCCCCAGGGGAGATTGGTGGGAACGCCGTAGTCGTCCTGAACCAAGAAGCACCCCACGCGGCCCACTGCGTAGCCCACCGCGAGCGCCGGCGAGCCGATCTCCATGGTGAACCGCATCGGCACCCTGCGACGCCAGCCGTTCAGCAGAACGGCGGTGACGCCGCCGATGAACCCTCCGTACCACACCAGGCCCCCCCGCGAGAACAAGCTCGATGCGTCGCGGTAGAGCAGGGCATAGTACAGCTTCCCGCCGATGATTCCACCGATCACGGCCGCCACGACGATGTCCGCGGCGTAGTCCTCACGGAGGCCGCGCCGCCTGAGGTCTTGCTGGATGACCCATCCGCCCACCAGAAAGGCCACCATCATCATGATGCCGTAACCGGTGACGGTGAACGGCCCGAGGCGAATGACCAGCGGGTAGACGATCACGTGCGGACCGGCCCGGCCGCTGCGCGTGTCTCCGCCGTCTCGAGGCCGGGCCAGGGAAGCATCGGGTGGGCCTCCAGGAACGGGTCGCTCCGCTCGCCGGCGGCAAGTCGGAACCATCCGGCGCGGGCGATCATGGCGGCGTTATCCGCGTTCAGGCGAGGGGTCGCCACGGCAACCTGAGCGCGGCCGGCAAACGCGGACACCAGTGCCTGACGCAACGCCTGTGAACAGGCCACCCCGCCACCGGCTATCACGGTCGGATAGCCCGTCAATTGCTGAGCGGCCGCCGTCTTCTGCACCAGCACCTCGATGACCGCGGCCTGGAACGAGGCTGCCAGATCGCGTCGCTCCGATTCTCCCACCTGCGGCATGCGGCGCACCTCATAGAGTACGGCCGTTTTCAGGCCGCTGAACGAGAAATCCAAGCCATCGCCGAGCATGGGTCGCGGGAAGTCGTACCGATCGGTGCCATCGCGCGCCAGACGCTCGATGTGCGGGCCGCCGGGGAAGGGTAGCCCGAGCATGCTTGCCACCTTGTCGAATGCCTCCCCAGCGGCGTCGTCCCGAGTTTCGCCGAGCACGCGGTATTGCCCCCACTCGGGAACGTCGAGCAGCACTGTGTGCCCGCCCGAGACGATCAGGGCGACGAACGGCGGTTGGAGGTCCGGGTGTTCCAGCGCCGGCGCGAATACGTGGCCCTCCAGATGATGGACGCCGATGAGCGGCCGGCCGCCGGCGCCCGCCAGCGCTTTCGCGTAGCACACGCCCACCAGCAGCGCGCCCACCAGTCCCGGTCCGGCGGTGACGGCGACGGCGTCCACCGCCTCCAGCGGAAGGCCCGCCTCCTCGAGCGCGTGGCGCACCACCGGGTCCAGCGCGCGCAGATGCGCCCGGCTGGCCAGCTCCGGTACCACGCCCCCGAACACGCGATGCACGTCCTGTGACAGGATGACCAAACTGGCAAGCTCGGGCCGCCCGCCTTGGTTGACCAGCACGGCGGCCGACGTCTCGTCACATGACGTCTCAATGCCCAGCAGGACGTCGGTCACGGCGATCGGATCGGCTGATTCGGCGCACGCCGCAACGACACCCGGATGCGCTGGGGCTGCACGCCGTGGACGGTGACCCGGGCCTGCTCGGTCGTCACGAGGTCGGCGGTGGACAAATCGAGCATAACAGTTGGCCCTGCCGCCGTGTCGGGGATGATGCGCGTGATGCGGGGTGGCGAGCCGAGCAGTTTGAAGATCTCCCGCGCTCGCCCCGTGTACGTGGCCCGGACTTGGGGCAGGGGGTCGGTGATCTCGGTGCCCGCCGGCGGGTCAATCACCAGCGTGACCGGGACCGTCTGTGTCGTGGGTTCCTGTGCCTTCACCAACGCCCACACCAGCACCGCGAGCATGAGCGCGGTGACTTTGATGGGACAGTCGGCGAGAAACCGACGGCCCAGGCTCATCCGCCGTCTCGGTCGGTTGGCTCCGCGGGCTCCCCAGCGAGCAGCCGCCTGATCAACGCCTGCTGCGCCGGGTGATCCCACTCCGTGGCTCCGATGACCTTTTTCACGATCACGCCGTGCCGGTCAATCACGAAGCTCTCCGGCACGCCCGTCGTCTGATACAGACGCTCGATCCGGCCAGACCGATCGTGCCACACCGGGAACGTGAGGGAGCGCTCGGTGATCCAGGCCCGAACCACGTCCGGCGCGGCGTCGTCAATGCTGACCGCGATGACCCGCAAGCCCTGGGGGCCGAGTTGCCGGTACAGCCGCTGCATCGAGGGCATTTCCTGCTCGCACGGCAGGCACCAGGTGGCCCAGACGTTGAGCAGGATCACGTCGCCGCGATGCGAGGCGAGCGACGCCTGCTCCCCGGTCGTGATGTCCACCGCCGTGAAGTCCGGGGCCTCCGCGCCCACGCTCACGGACGCGAGGTCGCCGGTAAAGGCGACGCCCGCGGCGAGCAGCGCCGCCAGTCCGCCGATGATTCCGCCAACCACCAACCATTGTGCCCGTGCAGACATGCGATTCACCTGGCCCGTGTTCCGTCTATACCCGCGCGTGCGCCAGCCGGCGCAGCTCCCTGATCGCCGCCGCCGGATCGTCGGCGCCGAACACCGCCGACCCGGCCACGAACGTGTCGGCACCCGCCCTGGCGGCCACGCCGATCGTCTCCCGGCTGATCCCGCCGTCCACCTCGAGATGGGCCTCGGAGCCGCGGGCGTCGAGCAGCGCGCGCGCGCGCCGGATCTTGTCCGTGACGCTGGAAATATACGTCTGACCGGGGAATCCGGGATTGACGGTCATGACCAACACCAGGTCCAGGTCCACGATCAGGTCTTCGATGGCGCTCAGGGGTGTCCCCGGGTTCAACGCGACCCCCGCGCGCATGCCGCGTTCTCTGACCGCGGCGATCTGGCGCTGCGCGTGGATCGTGGCCTCCGGGTGGAAGGTCAGCACGTTCGCCCCCGCTTCCGCGAACGGCTCGATGTACCGCTCGGGCTCCACGACCATCAGATGCACGTCGAGCGGGAGCTGGGTCACCCGCCGGAGCGCGGTCACGATCGCGGGCCCGAACGTGAGGTTGGGGACGAAGTGCCCGTCCATCACGTCCACATGGATCCAGTCAGCGCCGCCGGCCTCGGCAGCCGCGATCTGGTCCTTCAGCCGGATCAAGTCGGCGCTCAGGATGCTCGGCGCAATCCGCACTCGCCCGTTCATGGCCCTCCTCGTCGCGCCAAAACCACGTGCACCGCCGTGCCGGCCGCGGCGAGCGTACCGGACGCCGGGCGTTGCTCGATCACCGTCCCCGGCCGCGCAGCGCTGGCGGTCCGCTGAAAATAGGTCCCCAGCGCCAGCCCCGACTCCTCGAGCACCTTGCGCGCCTCTTCGAGCAGGAGGCCGCTGAGGTCGGGGACGGCGATCGTGGGCGCCCCCGCGCTCACCACGAGCGTCACCCCCCGCCCCGTGGCCAGGGCCGTTCCCGGGGGCGGCCGGGTATTGACCACCACCCCTCTTG
>CAZVKD010000162.1:0-6938 GCA_964627675.1 uncultured Gemmatimonadaceae bacterium | reverse complement strand
GGCGTTCACGTACCCGATCTGCTCCGGTGCCACGCCGGCGTCCGCCAGGGCCCTCCGGAGATCGTCCCACCGCACACCGGCCTCCACGGTCGCCACGAGGTCGCCCGGCGCTACCGCGAGGACCCGTGAGAGCCCGGTGGTCGAGAGCACGAGGTCCGCTGCTGACGCACCGGTCACCCACGTGTGGGCGCCTGCCAGAGCGACGCGCCAGCCCTCGCTGGCCGCTGTCTCCAACACCAGGGCGCACGCCTCTTCCGAGCGCGGCGCCACGCGCGGCGTCCCCGCGGCGTCGGTGTCCACCACCGCGTCCGGGCCCACCATGGCGCGGACCCGCCGCAGCAAGCTCAGACTCGTGCCAGCCATGTCGTCAGCATTTGCTCGGTTTCCGTCACGAACGCGGCGGCCTCCTCCACGTAGGGGCGGGCGGCCTCCGGGGTCCACGGGCTCGTGAGGACGTCGCGAATGTCAAGAATGGCGAGCGCGCCGAATCGTCCCGGAAAAGCCTCGCGCACTCGACGCTGCATCTCATCGGCCGGAATCGAGCGTTGCCACGGCGGAGACTCGAACCAGACCCGGACGGTGGCCGCTGCCACCACCGCGGGATAGGCCGCCTGCAGCGCCCTGCCCCCGTCGCCTGCCGCCAGCTGCTGTTGCGCGGTCTCCAGCCGGCGTCGGGCGTCGGCGAGCTGATCCTCCAGCGTGGTACGCCAGCGGGTCGGGACCGGACTCATGCGGCGGTCCCGCTGCGCGAGCGTGACTGCCCGCGCCACTCCCGGCACTGGTGAACCGGGATCACCTTGCCCGGATTGGCCCGCTCGTGCGGGTCGAACGCCCGGCGCACGGCGCGCATCGCGCCCAGCGTGTCGGGGTCGAAGATGAGCGACATGTAGCGCAGCTTGTCGCTTCCCACCCCGTGCTCGCCGGTGATGGTCCCGCCCGCGGCGATACACACGCGCATGATCGCCTCGGACGCACGCTCCACCCGCGCCAGATCACCCGGTTTCCGCCGGTCGAACGTGAGATTCGGATGCAGGTTGCCGTCGCCGGCATGGAACACATTGCTCACTTCGAGTCCATGCTCGACGGCGATCGCGCCGATTCGCTCCAGCACGTCGGGCAGCGCGCTTCGGGGTACCACGGCATCCTGCACCAGCAGGTCCGCGTTGCGCCGGCCCAACGCGCCGAACGCTTTCTTCCTGCCTTGCCACAGCCGCGCCCGCTCGGCGTCGTCCGTGGCCACCCGGACGCCGCCCGCGCCGCGCAGTCGCAACAACCGCTCGATTTCCCGACTCTCGGCGGCAACCGCGCCCGCATCGGGGCCGTCCAGCTCCACAATCAACACGGCGGCCGCGTGCACGGGGTAGCCCGCGGCGTAGATGGACGCCTCGACCACCCGGATGCAGTTGCGATCCATCATCTCGAGCGCGGCCGGCACCACCCCCGCGGCGATGATCGCGGATACCGCCTCGCCCGCGGCGCGGAGCGAGGAGAAGTCGGCCAGCAGCGTCCGCACGGCTTGCGGCAGCGGCTGCAGACGGACCGTGATCCGCGTCGCGATCCCGAACATCCCCTCGCTCCCGACGAACACGCCCACCAAGTCGGGGCCCCAGGGCTCGCCACTGGGCGATCCCAGGGTGACGGCTTGCCCGTCGGGCAGGATGACCTCGAGTTCGAGGACGTGGCTCGTCGTGGTGCCGTACTTCAGGCAGTGCGGCCCCCCGGCGTTCTCGGCCACGTTGCCGCCGATGGTACACGCGGATTGGCTGGAGGGATCGGGCGCGTAGTACAGCCCGTACGGTCGCGCGGCCTCCGATAGTCTGACGTTCACGACGCCCGGCTCGACCGTCGCGCGCCGGTTGCGCGCGTCGATCGAGAGAATCCGATTCAATCGCGTGCACACAATCAGGACCTGGGTCTCATCGGCCACCCCGCCCCCGGACAAGCCCGTCCCAGCCCCCCGAGGGACGAACGGCACGGCGTAGTGGGCCAGGACGCGCACCACGCGCAGCACCTCGTCCCGGGTCGCGGGCAACACAACTGCGGCGGGTCGGGAGGCTCTCGTCGGAAGCCCGTCCGAGGCGTAGGTATCCAGCTGGGCCGGCGCGCGCCGGACCCAACGAGGCCCCACGATGGACGCGATGGCGTCAAGCGCCTCGGACGCGTGTGTCATTCGATTGGGATGCAATTCCGATGGAATATACGCCCATGAGGCGGACCAGGCGGAAGCCGCGCGACCTCGGTGAAAACGCGAAGACCGGCGAGCGTCATTGCCCGCCGGTCCTCTTGGTCTGTCCGCCCTGCCGCGTGCTGTCGCCGGCGCTGTCTGTCCCCCGCGACCGCGCCGCCTATCCCGCCCGCCTACGCCGCGTGCCAGTAGCCCATCAACGCCCGCCCGTCGGGGCTCTCCCGCAGTTTCTCAAAGGCGCGCTCGCGGATCTGTCGGATGCGCTCGCGCGTGACGCCCATGAGGGCTCCGATCTTCTCCAGCGTCATGCCCTCGGAGCCTTCCTCGAGCCCGTAGTACAGGTAGAGGATCTTCCGCTCCCGCGATGTGAGGTGCTTGCGAAAGACTCGATCGATGAACTCTCGCATCAGATTGCCGTCGGTGCGCTCCTCGATCTCGCCACCTTCCTGCCCGGCGAACCGCTCCCCGATCGTGGCCGCGTCCCGGTCCGTCCGGTCAATGGGCGCGTCCAGCGAGACCTCCGACGCGGTCATGCGGCGCGCGCTGCGCACGTTTTCCTCCGAGTCCCGCAACGCCCGCGCGATCTCGGCATCGGTCGGTTCGCGCCCCAACTCCTGTGACAGGTAGGTCTCGGTGCGGGACATGCGGATCAGCTGGCTGTTCTGATTCAGCGGGATGCGCACACTGCGGGTCTGCTCGGCCAGCGCCTTGAGCACGGCCTGCCGCACCCACCACACGGCGTATGAGATGAACTTCACGCCTTGATCAGGATCGAATTTCTTCACGGCCTTGAGCAAGCCCTCGTTCCCGATCGCGACCAACTCCGAGAGGTCGAGTCCGTGTCCCTGGTATTTCTTCACGTAGGAAATCACGAACCGTAGATTAGCCGTGACCAGCCGTTCGGCCGCCCGAGCATCGCCCCGCCGCGCGCGCCGCGCCAAACGACGCTCCTCTTCAGGATCCTGAATCAAGGGGAGCTTCTGGATGTCTTGCAGGTACTGGTCGAACGCGCCGGAGAGGTTTGCCCGAAAGAAGGCCTTGGACTTGGTTCGCAGCCGCGTCATACACTCCCCTGCAGGTGAGGTAAGTCCCAGACAGACGGAGGAGCGGGCTCGTACGTGTCACCCGCCAGAATGACCGACGAAAAGCGGGCCGAATATAGGGCCGGCTTTTTCCACGGTCAAGCAAATCAGGTTTTCAACATCACAAATTCTTCACCCCTAGCACGTTCCAGAATTTGTCCACTTTACCACATGCCGAACTTGAACGTGTGGAATACCGCCCGGGCGAGCGTAACGTGGATCCATGCAACGACTTGCTGAAATGTTGGCGGGTTGCCGGCCGTGGAAAGCTTGTGTGCCCTCAGGCCCCCGACGCTCGAGCAAGGGCCTCTCGTAGCGCTGCCTGGTCAACCGGCACGGCCCATTCGCCGAGCGTTCCCCGTGCGGAAGCGCCGATCCGTTCGATCAGTGCGAGTCTGACAGTAGCGGCCCGCGCTTTCTTGTCCTGTCTCATGGCCGCCAATGCCTGGTCAACGTCGAAGCGGTGGCCCGCGGCGATGGGCAGTCCAAAGCGCTGCAGCGCCTCGATGATTGCCTCCACGGTTCCCGGCTGCGTGATCCCGAGCCGCTCGCCAAGTGCGGCTTCGGCCACCATGCCGATGGCGACCGCCTCTCCATGCATCAACTCATACCCGCTCACGGCCTCGAGGGCGTGGGCCACGGTATGTCCGAAGTTCAGTCGCATACGGGCTCCTCGCTCGCGTTCGTCCTGGGCGACGATGCCGGCTTTGATCTCCACGCTGCGGCGCACCAGGTCGAGCAGTGCGCCGCTGTCGCGCTGCAGGATCGCGCGCGCAGCGGCGCGAGTGGTTTCGAAGTAGCCCGCGTCGGCGATCGCGCCGTGTTTCAGCGCTTCCGCCACGCCCGAGGCTGCGTGCATCGGCGGAAGGGTCGTGAGGGTCTCCACGTCCGCCACGACGGCTCGGGGTTGGTGGAACGCCCCCACGAGGTTCTTGCCGTGGGCCGTGTCCACGCCGGTCTTGCCGCCGATGGACGAATCAATCATGGCCAGCAGCGTGGTCGGCACTTGCACGTAGGGAATGCCGCGCAAGTAGGTGGCGGCGACGAACCCCGCAACGTCGCCGACAACGCCTCCGCCCAGGGCGATCACGGCGCCGTCCCGGCCCACGCCGGCCGCGAGGAGTCGGTCGGTGACGGCGGTCCAGGTTTCTCGCGTCTTGTTCCATTCCCCCGCGGGGAACGCCACCAGCACGGCGTCGTGGCGTTGCCTCAGCGTCTCGAGGAGCCGCGTGCCGTGAAGTGGCGCCACCGTCGAATCGGTCACCACGGCGTAGCGTGAGGCGGGGCAGCGGGCGGCGAGCAGGGCCGGCAGCTCGGGGAGCAGCCCGGACCCGATCAGGATGTCGTAGGAGTCGGGGCCGAGCGGGAGGTGAACCGTGGCGGGGGCGCTTGGGAGGGTGCTTATAGGCTCACCTCGCCCGTGATCACGGTGACGGCTTCCCCTCCCACGCGCACCTCAACCGGTCTGGCTGCCTCGTCGGTGCGGACTTCCACGTGGATGATGCTGGGCCTGCCGATTTCCAGCCCCTGTTCCATCGTGACGCGGGCGATCCCATTTTGCGGTTTCACGAGGGCATGCCTCACCAGAAAGGCGCCCAGCGCTCCGGCGGCGCTGCCGGTAGCCGGGTCTTCCATAACGCCGAGTCCCGGTGCAAACATCCGGCAGTGAACCGAAGCGTCCGGCGTCGTGGCTTCCATCGCGAAGCACATGGCGCAATCGGTGCCCAGCGCTCGCAAGAGCTGGGTGAGGACCGCCCCGCCGCCGCCGCTGGGGAGCGCGTTGAGGTGCGCCAGACTTCGGATCGGAACCATGAGTTGGGGCAGCGCGGTTGAAACCACTTGGGGTGGCGGCCCAGGGGCGATGGTTCGACCATCCCCCCCAAGCGCCGCGCCGAGCAGCCCAAGGTCATCCACCGTGGAACCGAACGCCGGAGGCGCCTGCGTCATGATCGCCTGCGTGACTTTCCCGGCCGCTGCGCTGAGGTCCACCGGCAGCACGCCGGTGCCGGTTTCCTGTGTGACCCGTACCTCGCCGGTCTCGGGCAGCTCGATCTCGCCGGTTTCCGCAAGCAGCCACCACGTGCCGATGGTGGGGTGTCCCGCGAGCGGAATCTCGGCAGTGGGCGTGAAGAACCGCACCCGCCGCGTGGCCACGACCGATGGGGTCACGAACGTGGTCTCCGATAGATTCATTTCGCGCGCAAGCGCCTGCATGGTGGCGGCATCGAGGCCGCTCGCCTGGGGAAACACGGCGAGCGGATTGCCGGTGAGCGGGGTTCGCGTGAAGACGTCGAGCTGGTGGAACCGATAGCGGGCCATCTACCAGCGAGACTCCGGCGCGCCCGAGCGATGATTGATCAGGCGAGCGAGCGTGAACAGGAGGTCGGATAAACGATTCAGGTATACCAGCAGGAGGTCCGGCACCTGTTCTGACCGTGCGAGAGCCACGACGCTTCGCTCGGCGCGGCGACAGACCGTCCGAGACACGTGGAGCAGTGCGCCCTTCATGGTGCCCCCGGGCAGGACGAACGCGGTCAACGCGGGAAGCTCGGCCGTCGCGCGGTCAATCGCGGCCTCGAGATCCGCGATGCGGGATCCCGGCAGATCGGCCTTGGACAGTGCCGTGGCGACCTTCTCCGGCCGTGGCGAGGCGAGCTGGCCGCCAATGGCGAACAGGTCTCGCTGCACGCTCTCCAGCACTTGGCGCTCGAACTCCACCGGCTCGCATGCCAGCACCGCCCCCAGCGCCGCGTTCAATTCATCCACGTCGCCGTAGGCCACCACGCGCGGGTCGTCCTTCCACACCCGGCCGCCGCCGAACAGCGCCGTCTGGCCGGTGTCCCCGGTGCGAGTGTAAATCTTGCTCACGTGCCGCAAGCTAGTGCGTGGCGGGTGGCGGCGGAATGCGCCGCCGTACCGTCAGGAGTTTCATGCAAACGAACCGATCAGGAGCTGGAGTGTCGCGACCTGGATCTCCGGAGCTTCCGCTTCGCGTGGCCGTGATCGGGGCCGGCCCCGCGGGATTTTTCGTCGCCCAGCACCTGACGCAACAGGCGGAGGTTGCCGTGGCCGTGGACCTGTACGAGCGGCTTCCGATGCCGTTCGGCCTGGTGCGCTACGGCGTGGCGCCGGACCACGAAGAGATCAAGCGCGTCGCCCGCTCGTTCGAGAAGACGGCGGCGAAGCCCAACGTTCGCCTGTTCGCCAACGTGGAGTTCGGCGCGCTGGTGACGATTGACGATCTCCGGCATCATTACCATCAGGTGTGCTTCGCCACCGGGGCGCAAACCGACCGGCGGCTGGGCATACCGGGTGAAGATCTGGCCGGGAGCCACGCCGCGACGGAGTTCGTCGCCTGGTACAACGGGCATCCCGGCTACCGCCATTGTGCGTTCGATCTCTCCTGCGATCGCGCCGCGGTCATCGGCGTGGGCAACGTGGCCGTTGACGTGGCCCGTATCCTCCTCCGGGCCCCAGACGAGCTCGCCACCACGGACATCGCGGACTATGCGCTCGACGCGCTGCGGCGCAGTCGCGTGCGGGAGGTCGTGATGCTGGGTCGGCGCGGGCCGCTTCAGGCCGCGTTCACGAACGCCGAGTTGAAAGAGCTGGGAGAGTTGGCGGGCGTGGATGTCATCGTTCGCCCCCAGGAAGTGGACCTCGATCCTGCG
>CAZVKD010000161.1:0-6942 GCA_964627675.1 uncultured Gemmatimonadaceae bacterium | reverse complement strand
CGGCCACGAGGGCGGCGCAGAGCGCTCTGCTGCGACCACCGTCCTCGACGGCGTACAGGAGGATGACCTCGAGGACATAGCTCTTCGGCTTCCGCTGGAGCATCTGTTCGTCGCGCCAGACCTTCATCAACTTGATGAGCGGTACCAGCTTGCCGCCGTTGCCTTGGTTGACGTCCGTGAGGCGCTCCGCATAACCGAGCGGGTCCGACGCGATCCACTCCTCCTGCGGGCGATCAGGCACCAGCAACGCGTAGTCGAGACCGTCCTTGGAGATGGCGGGAACGATGTCGAGACAGAGTTCATCGTCGCGTAGCTCCAGCCGGACGGACCGGCGCTGTCCTCGCAGATCGACCGTCCCGGCGTTCGGGTAGTCATTGAGCACCCCGTGGAGTTCACGCAGGACAGCGTTCGGGGTCCGCTGCTCCTCGTTCTCCGGGACGAACAGCAGAACGTCCACGTCCGGGATGAGCTCGATCGCGGTTTGACGGCCGTAGGATCCCGAGAGCCGCGTATGCGGATCGCGGGTCTCGAACTCCTGTTCACGGAGCCATTCGCGGACATCACCCACGCGGGTTGATGCGAGCGCCACGCGTTCTGGCGGCGGGTTTATCTTCTTCAGCAGGGCCTCGAAATGAGGACGCATGTTGGGCATCGTCTCTCTCCGGGAGCGCAGTGACCCAGGGCTCTTGACAATCTCGTACGGCAAGGGTACGATATTCGTACTGAATTACCGTTAGCCGTGCCCACCCCGTCAAGGGGCCTCCAATGCCCTCAAATCGGTCAAAACTCGCCGAGCGCCTGCGCGAGGCCCGCCTCGCTGCTGGCCTCACGCAGGATCAGGTCGCCGACTACCTCGGCATCCGCCGCCCCGCCATCGCCGAAATCGAGGCGGGCAAGCGCGCCGTGAAGAGCACCGAACTGGTGCGGCTGGCCGAGCTCTACGGCAAGACCATCCGCTGGTTCGTCGAAGGGACGGAGGCCGCGGAAGATCGGATCGCTGCGGCGCTGTTCCGAGCTGGCGAACCTACCAGTCCGTGGCTCAGGCGCGAGGCAGCAAAGCTCGCGCGCCGCTGCCGTATCGTTGGCGATCTGGAAGACGAGCTCGATCTCGACCGACACCACGAACGGCTCCCGCAATACCCCCGGGAGCGGGCGCTCCTCGATTACACCTGGGCGAGCGAGCACGCCCAGGAGGTGGCCTACCAGGAGCGCGCGCGCCTTGGCTTGGGGCCCAGCGCGCCGATCCGAGATGTGTGGGGACTCGTGGAGGACGCCGGGCTTCATGTATTCCAGCTGCGGCTCGGGCGGGATACCGAGATTGATGGCGTCTTTACGCGCGTGGGCGATGCGAAAGCGTGCGTAGGTGTGAACGTGGACAAATGGGTTTTCCGCCAGGTGTTCACCGTCGTGCACGAGTACGCCCACGCGCTGCTGGACGGTGACCTCGTTGGAGAGGCGTGTGCGACGACGCGGGCGTGGCAGCGCGGCACGTCCACCCGTGAATACGCGAACCGCGAGATGCGGGCTAACCAATTCGCGGCCGTGTTTCTGGTGCCGCGGGAAGCCCTGCTTCGCTACCTCGGCTCCCGGGAGCGCCAAGTCCGGGAGCGCGGTAGGGAAAAGGCGAGGGGACTCACGGCGATTGACATCGTCCGGGCCCAGGATCACTTCGGCGTGAGCGCCGACATGCTCCTCTGGAGGCTGCAGAACGAAGGCATGATCGACGCCGCCGAACGGAAGCGCTTGCTGGCGGAAATCGAGCGGGCAGGCGGCGTGATTGCCCTCGCTCGAACTCTTGGCTACGACTGGCGCGAGCGAGCCCAGCCTGTGAGCCGTACGCAGGAGCTCGCGCTGAAGGGCTACGCGAAGGGGCTCGTTTCCCTGGGGGTTCTTGCCGAGATCTTCGACCGGCAAAAGGAAGAGATGTCCGACCTGCTCGGGAGGTGGGGCGTCAGCCCGGAGCGCGCGGATAACGATGCCCTCGCGGGCGCGTCAGCCTGACGCGGGAGAGTCCTGTTGGCACGGCCCTGCGTTCTCGACGCGTCAATCCTCATCGCGCTCGGTAAAGCAGGGCAGGTCGAGCTCCTCCGCAAGGTGCCTGCGTTCGAGTGGCGGATCGGGCCAATCACCCGAGGCGAGCTCGTCAAGCCGGAGACCAAACGTCCCGTCGAGGAGATGATTCTCGACGGAGTCATCCAAGTGGTCGAGCAGGATTCGGACCACGAGCGTGGAATCGAGCTCTTCTCCCAATGGTCGGATCGGGTGGACGCTGGAGAAGCCGAGAGCATTGCGCTTGCCCTCTCGAACGGCTGGCTTGTCGGTATCGAGGATCTCGCGGCCCAGCGGAAGCTCGACCGCATCGTAGGTGTGGGGCATTGGATGAACTGTGCAACTCTTTTGATAGCTTCCGTGAAAGCGCGGACGCTGAAGCTCGCGGAAGCCGATGCCATCTTCGCTTCGTTGGATGTGTTCGGGGGCTACGCCAAGAGAGGTATTACCTCGTTGAGTCAGATCGAGGGCGGGTTACGAGGGCCTTGACGCGTGGAGAAGGGCCGCCACTCCGCGCTAAGATTCACAACGGGCCGCCGGGGCGGTAGTCGTCAGCTGGAGTCTATGCGCTTCGGGTGTCAGGAATTACCAGCCATGGGACCGACGGTCATCTTCGACAAGTCGACTTTGGAGAGTCTGAACCCCGACGAGGCAGTCTGGCTCGACCAGTTTTTCACGACCAACATCACGCCGCTGTTATTCATCGAGACGCTCGCCGACCTCGAGAAGGCAGTGCGTGAGGGACGCAGTCCAGAGTCCATGGTGGGAAGTCTCGCGTACAAGACGCCCGACATGAGCTCGCGGCCGAACGTTCACCACGCAACGCTTCTACAGGCCGAGCTGCTCGCTGGCCAAGTCGTCGATATCCAGGACGGGAGGCCGCTCATCTCCGGCGGTCGGACTACGGAGTTGGGCGGCAAGATGGGGATCGTCTTTCAGCCGTCTCCCGAAGAGGAGGCGCTTGGAAGGTGGCAACGCAAGGAATTCTTGGATCTCGAACGGCAGATCGCACGAGCTTGGCGAACCGCCCTCTCGAATATCGACATGGAGCAGCGTTACAAGGCGTTTCAGGCGTTCTTTCCGCTGGGCAAGCCCCAGTCATTTGCTGACGTGAAGACGTTCGTGGACTTCTACCTGGATGGTCCGGACCAGGGCCGGCTCCTGAGATTCGGTTTGTCGCTGATCGGTGTCACTCCGGAGGTTCAGAGGAATGTCCTCCAACGGTGGAGCGCCGCCGGGAAGCTAGGCATCCGAACATTTGCACCCTACTTCACGCACGTCCTTTCGGTGGACCTCTTTTTCTATTTCGCGCTAGCTGCGGACCTGATCGGACGCTATCGCCCGAGCAACAAGATCGACGTGGCCTACTTGTGCTACCTGCCGTTCTGCATGCTGTTTACGTCGAACGACAAGCTCCACGCGAACATCGTGCCCCACTTCCTTCGGGCGGATCAGTCCTTCATTCCGGGCACCGAACTGAAGGCCGACTTGGCTGCGTTGGATGCATACTATGACGCATTGCCGGTCGATACCAAGGCGCGTGGAGTGATCAGCTTCGCGGCACGCCCGCCAATGGACGACTCCTTTCTCGTTACGCGGTTATGGGACAAACACATGTCTCCCAGGTGGCGGGAGGATGAGGTAGGCCCCCCGGACCCAGAGGGCGAGCTGGAGAAGAAGATTGCGGAAGAGATAAGACGATTCCGAGAAGAATCCGTGCCAGTTCCCGACGATCGGAGTGTCAGCTCGGACGAGGCTCACCACCTGATCATCGAACGCAAGGTCCATGGACGGAAGGGAAAGTGGACACGGTTCCCTCCGGAGGCGATGGAGCGGGCAGGCGAGTACAAAGCGTGAAGCCAAAGAACTTCGCGGGCCCGAGCACCCCACATCTTCGATCTCCCACTAGGGGGCGCGGTTGCCGTTTCTGTTGCTGTTTCCCCCGGCAAAGTTCGGCACTTGACACGGCAGCATGTCGGGACCGACGCTCGGAACTCGTTGAAAGCCGACAACTTGTCGTTTTCAATGATCCCCCGACGCTGGGCCGACGCAGCCAGAGGCGCTACGGCATCGAACCACGCGCCCCGGATCTTCCCAACAAGAACCGCCGGGAGCCCTCAGGCGATCGCGTAGAACAGCTCGACGAACGACCGCACGGCCCCATCCATTCCGGCCACCTTGGGGTTCTCCGGCTCGATGAGCCAGTACTCGTCGGGCGCGTGGGCGCCGGCGCCATGCCCCATGCCGAACTGCCCGGCCGGAAGCTTCAGCGGCTCCCCCGTGAACGTCACACCGGGCCACGATCCCGCGAGCCGCGGCCACAACAGCGGCTCCACACCGAACGCGCGGTACGCCGCGGTCTGGGCCCGGATGAGCTTGGTATCGGGCGCGGTCTCCGTGGGATCGTACCCGCCGGTCATGTTCACCTCGATGTCGCTGAACCCGTGCCGGGCCAGGTGCGCCTTGAGAAGCTCCAGCGTCTCCTTGGCGGTCATGTCCGGCACCAGCCGCATGTCAATCTTCGCCACCGCGCGATGCGGCAGGATGGTCTTGCCCCCCGGGCCCGTGTAACCGCCCACCAGACCCTGGATGTTGATCGTGGGTTGGGTCACCAGGCGCACGAGCGAGTCGTGCCACGATTCGTCGTTGATCCAGCGGGAGACGCCGAGTGCCCGCTTGGTTGCGGCTTCGTTGCGCCTGGGGATCGCCTCCTCGAGGATTCGGCTGAGCTCCGGACTGAGCGGCCGGACCTTGTCGAACAACCCCGCTACCGCCGGCGTGTGCCCGTCGGCCCGGACCAGCGTGTTCAGAGCCTGCACCAGGTGCCATGCGGGGCTGTCCACCTGCGCGGCCAGGCTGGAGTGAATGTCCTGGGTGGGCCCACGTCCCCATTTCGCCCCGCTCGAGACCAGCTCCAGCTCCACGATCCCCTTGGCGCCGAGGTTGATCTGCACCGAGCCATCGAGATCCTGATTGCCCAGCGGGATGATGATGCCGGCGCATCGGCGCAGCGCCGCCTCCACCTGCGGCTTGAACACGATCTCCCGAAAGTTCGGTGAGCCGATCTCCTCCTCGCCCTCGCACACCAGCACGAGGTTCACCGGCAGCCTGACGCCGGCGGCCCTGAAGGCGTGGAGCGCGGCCAGGCAGGCGGTCTGGGGCCCCTTGGTGTTCGTCGCTCCGCGTCCCACGATGACCTTGCCGATTCCGGGCTTCTCCACCAGCCGGGCCTCGAGCGGCGGCGAGGTCCACTCGGCGGGATCGAACTGCTTCACGTCGTACATGAAATAGATGGCGAGCGAGGTCGCGGCTCCCGAGTCCAGCGTGGCGAACACGCCGGGCTTCCCCGCCGTCGGCACGATCTCCACGTGCTCGAACCCCGCCTCGCGCGCCAGATCCGCCATGTACTCGGCGCCCTTCGGGTAGTTGAGATTCTCGGCGGCGACGGACGGGAGCGCGATCCAGTCCTGGAGCCGTTTCACCGTGGCTCCGTGCTGTCGCGCGATCTGTGCGATCACCGCGTCCTTCTGGGGCTCCTCGGCGAGCGCCGAACCGGGATGTCCCAGCGCCGCGAGCGCCGCGCCGGCCGCGGCCTTCTCCAGGAACTCCCGCCGGTTCATCGCACTGGTCGGCGGCGTCACGCCCTCGTCGAACGTCCAGTCCATGTTGCCTCCATCATCGGTGAACAAGGTCCCGCGCGCCATGGCTACGGCACCGGCCGCGGCACGACGGCGACGCGCCCATCCGCCTGGGCAACCAGGAGCTCCGGCCCTCGCGCGGCGAGCCCGATGGGACGCGTGAGACCGGGCACGGCGTAGGCCGCGTGCAGCGTGCTCGCCGCCGGGTCCGCCACCAGGAGCGTGGAGTACGCCGCGCTCAGGGCGTACAACCGTCCGTCGGCCACGACGGCGCCGGTGACCACGTAGTCCGCCAGTGCCCGGTCCGGGGCGGCGAGCCCGAGGCCCGCCGCGAGCGCCGGGACGCGCTCGGATGCCAGCAGAAAATCCCCTCGGGCGAACCGGGATACCACGAGCCGCCGGTGCCGCGGGCTCGGTACGGTGAGCGTCACCAGCTCACGGGCCGCGGAGTCGTAGGCCAGCGACATCACGTACATCTGCCGCGCCCGGACGGTCGAGAACCGGCCGCGCTGCAACTCGGTCACGCCGCCGTCGGTGGCCCGGAAGTGGCGCCACTCTCGGTTCGCGTCCGCCGCCGGGTCGGGCCGCAGCAACACGTAGCTCTTGTTGGTCGAGAGCACGGCGAGCGTGTCCCCGCCCAGAAACGCGGCGCCCGCGAGCGGTCCGAGGTCAATGCTGAAGCTGTGGTCGAGGACCACGTGGTGCACCACGCTGGTCAGCGTGCTGTCCAGCAGGTACACGCCGTGCCGATCGGTCACCGCGAGGAAGCGGCCCGATGTCGCGTCGCGGGCCAGATCGGCGAGGGCGCCGTCGAGCGGGACGCCGATCCGCTCCCAGCGCGAGACCTGAAGCGAGGGGAGGCCCGCCAGCGGTCCGTGCGCGGGATCGGGATCGAGGTCGTCGAGGTCGGGCGGCGACACGGTCCACGCGCCGCGCAGCGAGATCCTCCCCCCGGTCCACTCGTCCAGCGACCACACCCAGCGGCGCGGATCGAAGGAGAACCGCAACGGGTCGGCCTGGCCCACGAACGGCGGCGGTCCGGTGGAAACGAAGGCCTGGACGGCGTTGGCGCCGACCACCAGGAGGAAGAGCCCCATCGAGAAGCGGCTGGCGCCGTCGAGGTCCGGGCTCCAGTGATCCACCGTGTCCCTGCGCAGCAACAGCAGCAGCACGCCGATGACGGCCAGCGCGATCCAGTGAATGACCCAGGACCACACGTAGGTGTGAACCCCGAAAATGGGTGCCGCGAATCCCT
>CAZVKD010000160.1:0-7157 GCA_964627675.1 uncultured Gemmatimonadaceae bacterium | reverse complement strand
GAACTGGATGCCCTCACCGCCCATACCATGGGGCGCGATCACATCCGCGGTGTAACCGGACATGTACAGGGTGCGGAGGCCCGGGTAGCGCTCCTGGAGGCGCGCGGCTAGGTCGCGTCCGTTCATCTGGGGCATGATGACGTCGGTGATGAGCAACTGAATGCCCCCGCCGTGCCGATCCGCAAGCTCGAGCGCGTGGCTTGGCCCCATCGCGGCAAGCACGCGATACCCGAGACGCTCAAGCACCCGGACCGTCAGTTCGCGAATTGCCGTCTCGTCCTCCACGACCAGGACCGTCTCGCCCTGGCCCCGCGGTGCTTCCGGCTTCGGAACCGCCACCGGGCCGGGGACCCCCGTCGTCACCCGGGGCAGGTAGATCCGCATGGTGGTTCCGTTGCCGGGCTCGCTGTACACGTTGATGAACCCGTTGTTCTGCTTTACGATGCCGTAGACCGTGGCCAATCCCAGACCGGTGCCGCGGCCCAGCTCCTTGGTGGTGAAGAACGGTTCGAAAATCCGCTCTTGCGTGGCCTGGTCCATGCCGACCCCGTTGTCGCTCACGGCGATCGTGGCATAGTCGCCCGGGACGAAGCCCGGATGGGCCGCGCAGTAGACCTCGTCCAGCACGGCGCGCCCCGTTTCGATGGTGACCTTCCCCACGCCGGCGATGGCATCCCGGGAGTTGACGCACAGGTTGGCGAGGATCTGATCAATCTGACCCGGGTCTATCCTGACGTTGAGCGGTTCGTTGCAGGGCTTCCATAAGAACTCGATGTCCTCTCCGATCAGTCGCCGGAGCAGCTTGAGCATCCCCTCGACCGTTTCGGTGAGGTCCAGCAGGATCGGGGCGGCCGGCTGCCGCCGGGCGAACGCCAGAAGCTGCCTGGTGATGTCCGCCGACCGGCGGGCGGCGTTCTGGATCTCCTGGATGTCGCCGTACAAGGGATCGCCGGGATCCAATTGCGTCAGGGCCAACTCGGCGAATCCCAGGATCACGCCGATCATGTTGTTGTAGTCGTGCGCCACGCCCCCCGCCAGACGGCCCATGGACTCCATCTTCTGGGATTGTTGGAGCTGCGCGGTGAGCTGAAGCTGTTGGGTGATGTCGTGCTTCACGCTGACGTAGTTCGTGATCCGCCCGCTCTGGTCGCGCACGGGCGAGATGGTGCCTTCATCGGTGTAGAGCGAGCCGTCCTTGCGCTTGTTGATGAAGCGCCCTCTCCAGGTCTTGCCGCTCGTCACCGTGTCCCACAGGGCCCGATAGAACGCCGCGTCCTGCTTCCCACTCTTGAGCATGCGGGGGTTCCGGCCAATCGCCTCGGCCCGGGCGTAGCCGGTCACGGCCTCGAAGGCGGGGTTCACGTACTCGATGATGCCATCGGCGTCGGTGATCACGACGCACTCGCCTGCCTGCTCGATCGCGGCCATGAGGCGTTCGCGCTCCGCCTCCACGCGCTTCCGCTCGGTGATATCGGTCACGATGCCCTGGTAGTGCGTCGCCGAGCCATCCGGTCCGCGACGGACCCAGGTGTGGTCATCGAGCCATCGGACCTCACCGCGTTGTGTGAAGATCCGGTACTGTTGCTGGAACTCGACGAGCCCCTCCGCCTCGTATCTGGCCAGTTCCTCAGACACGCGCTCCAGGTCGTCCGGATGCATGAGGCGCGCGTACGGAGTGCCGGTCAGCTCTTCCACGGTATAGCCAAACTGTGCGCAGTTGGCGGAGACGTACTGCACGGGCCACCCGGGAGCGGCGCGCCACAAGAAGGCCACCGCGGGGCTCTTGTTGATGATGAACTCGAGTTCTTCGCGTCCCTGCCACGCCCGGCGGGCCGACTCCTCGGCCGCGGTTCGCGCCGTGATGTCGGTGAGGGAGCCGACGATCGCGACGGTCCTCCCGTTCTGGACAACCGGAGCCTCGCGCACTTCGACCCGGATGACGCGTCCTTTCTTGCCTCGGAGCTCCAGTTGGTACGGTGGCTGGGGCTTGCCCGTCTTGATCGCGAGTTCCGTGAGCCGGAGGCCTTCGGCGTTCAAGGGATTGTCGGTGAGGAACTCCGTCCAGCGGATCAGCGCCTCCGCGGGCTCGCAGTCGAAGAACTGGCGGGTCTGCGGGCTGACGTACGTCAGAACGTGGTCTGTGGTGTGCGTGTAGAAGAGGTTGGTGCTGTGTTCGATGATGTCGCGCAGGCGCTGTTCCGCGCGGTTCTGCTGCGCCGCGGCTGCAACCTCGGCAGCGGTGATCTTGGTATCATCGGTTGATCGGGATCGCGGGGGGCGTCGCGCCATGCGTTGAATAGTGTCAGATCCCGACGGGCAAGACATTTAACACGACATGAAGGGGTCCTTAGGCTGCCTTCAGTGACCCGAAACCTTGTGGTCAATTGGGGCGTCTGTATTGGAGAATGCCCGGTTCGTTGCCCCGTTTCCTGAACGTTCAGCGCCTCCTGGCGGGAGTGGCCAGACCTCGCTACCTGGCGGGGGCTGTCCTGGTTGGCTTGGGCCTCGGCGCCGCGGCGATACTGGCCGAGGCCCTCATCCGCGCCCGGATTCGTGCTCCGGCGACTCGCGTGCCTACCACGCTCTACAGCCGGCCCGCTGCGTGGGCGAGTGGACGGGCTGAGCGGCCGGTATCCCTGGGTTCGCTGATCCCGGGGCTGGATGAATGGCGAGCCCCGGTCGGGCTTGGCGGGTTGCCCGACCATCTCATCCAGGCTGTCATTGCCGTCGAAGACCAACGCTTCCTGGAGCACGACGGTCTCGACTTCCGCCGCATAGCTGGCGCCGCCCTGGCCAACATCCGAGCGGGCCAGGTCACGCAAGGTGGGAGCACTATCACCCAGCAACTTGCCAAGAACCTCTTCCTGTCATCCGGCCGCTCGCCGCTGCGCAAAGCGCGCGAGGCGGCCCTGGCCGTCGTCCTGGAGAAGCGATACGACAAAGGGACGATCCTCCAGGCGTACCTCAACGAGATTTACCTCGGCCAAGATGGACCCCGGGCCATCCACGGCGTTGGGGCGGCCGCCCAGTACTATTTCGGCAAGGACGCGGCCCATCTCAGCCTGGCCGAGAGCGCGCTGTTGGCCGGAATGATCCGTGCCCCCAACCGGTACACCCCGGTACGGCACACCGATCGGGCCCGCGAGCGGCGCGACCTGGTCTTGCGGTTGATGGTGGAGCAAGGCCGGGTGGACCAGCGAGCGGCGCGCCGCGCGGCGAACCAGAGCGTACGCGCCGGTCACCTGCCTCAGACGGTGGTGGACGCGCGGTACTTCCGGGACTACCTGGTGCGTCGGTTCGAAGCGGAGACCGACCGCCGGGTTCCCGCGCGCGGGGCTGCTGTTTACACCTCGCTCGACGTTGCCCTCCAGCGCGCCGCGAATCGTGCCGTGCAGGACGGCCTCGCGAGCCTGCCCGTGCCATACGCCCAGGCCGCCCTGGTGGCCATTGATCCGCGCACCGGAGACGTTCTGGCCATGGTGGGCGGGCGGGACTACGGCGCCTCGCAGTTCAACCGCGCAACCGATGCGCGGCGGCAGCCCGGAAGCGCGTTCAAGCCGATCGTGGCCCTCGCGGCGCTCGGTCGAAACGGACGCGATGTTCCGTCGTTCACCCTCGCCTCGGTGATCGAAGACGAGCCGCTGTCCGTCGTCACGCCCGCTGGTCGTTGGGAGCCTCGAAACTATGACGGCGGATTCCGCGGGCCGGTCACGCTGCGTCTGGCGCTGGAGCAGTCGCTGAACGTGCCGTTCGCCCGGGTCGGCCTCTCCCTTGGCCCCCCCCAAATTGCTGCGGTGGGCAGGCAACTGGGGATCTCGAGCCGTCTCCAGGCCGTGCCCAGCCTTGCGCTCGGATCATCGGAGGTGACGCCGCTGGAGTTGACCCGCGCGTTCGGCGTTTTCGCCACGGGCGGAGACCTGGCCGACACTCGCACCGTCCTCCGCGTGGTGAGCGCGGATGGCTCGGTGAGCAACGCCCAGCCGCCCGTCCTGCGTCGGGTTGCCGATGCCGCGGAGGCGTATCTGGTGACGTCGGCCCTCGAGGGTGCGCTTCGGCGCGGCACCGGTCGGGCCTTGGGACGGCTGGACTTCAGCGGCGGACTGGCCGGGAAATCCGGCACATCCAGCGAGTGGCGGGACGGCTGGTTCGTGGCGTACACCCCGAGCCTGACGGTGGGGGTGTGGGTGGGCCATGATGACGGTCGCAGCCTCGGGCTCACCGGGTCACGGTCGGCGCTGCCGATCGTGATGCGTTTTCTGCGAGAGGCCCTGCGGGAGGCGGATCCTGAGCCGTTCCCGGTGCCGGAGGGGGTCGAGTTCGCGCAGGTAAGAACCGAGCGCGGTTGGTGGGGTTGGAGCTGCGGTGGCGAGCCCGAGGTGTTCCTTAAGGGCACGGCGCCTCAGGATGACTGCGGTGGCTGGTGGCCCCCGCGGCGCTGGGCTTCCCGCACGGGTCGGCTTCCCGAGCGTCTCTTGGGTGGCTTTGCGGATCTGCTCGGATTCGAGCCCGACCGGGCCGTGGAGCTACTGGAGCGGCAGGCGGGCGAGATGGTTCGAGAGCTGGCCGGGCGGCTGGCGGATCGGGCGTCAGGCGATCGGCGACGCCGCTGACGCGTTGCGTTCGAGCCAGGCCCGCCAGGTTTCGGTGCCACGCGGCCGGTCGGGGGTGGTGTTGTAACCGGAGCGGAACGCTGCGGCAGTTCGCCCAGGTATCGGAATCGAGAGGACCCGCTGGTTGACGCGACGCACCGCGAGCCAGGTGCGCGCCGCGTCCTCGAGTGTCATCGGCTCTGGGCCGCCGAGGTCGGGCAGTCCCGCACGACGTCTCTTCCCAGGTGGCCCGTGGCCCCTGTCACCAGAACCCTCATGATTGGGCAACTCCAGGGAGCCGCCGGCCGCTACGGCGGCGGCAGCTCGATGGGCGTCGCCGTCTCGCCAAGTTCTTTTCCCAGCGCCCGGAGATACGCGTTCATCGTGGCGGTGGGTGGGAAGAATAGCTTCGCCATCACGCGCAACAGCGGGTTGGTGATGAATCCTGCCTCGGTGATCGTGAGTCGCGCTCCGGCGCCCTCCGGCTCGACCTCCCAGGTCCAGGTGCCTCCGAACGGTTGACCCTGGTCCACCACGCGCACGACCTGCTTGCGCGGCGGCTCCTGGCTCACGAGTTCGAACGTCATGGTGCCCTGTTTCGACGTCTCGACGAACCGGACCCGTCCCGGTTCGGTTGACTGTATCTCCACCCTGGAGACGTCGGAGCGCCAGCGCCCCGTACCCGCGAAGTCGGAGATCAGGGCCCACACCCGCTCCGGCGGGCTGTGGAGGGTGATCCTCATGCGGGCAACGTGATCGCGTGGGAGCATCGAGCCGACGGCGAACCCCACGAGGGGAAGTCCGATCACAATCCCGAGCACGATCATGAGCCACGTCATCATGCGTCTCCGTTCCATCGCTTGGGCTCCTTCGCGTTGAGAGATCGGGCGGCGTGTGCCAGCAGGGACAGTCCTCGGACCGCGATGGCGCGATCGGCGTCCGGCAGCTGGTCGAGCAGTCGCGCAACCCGGGCGGGATCCAGCACGCTCGCCCGCTTGAGCGCGTCAGCGCCGGTCTGGGTGAGGTGCAACTCGATGCGGCGGCGATCGTGCGGCGCGGCGCGGCGCGACAGATAGCCCAGGCGCTCGAGTCGCTTGACGGCTTCCGACACGGTGGAGGCGCCGAGCGAAAGGTGGCGCGCCAGTCGCGCCGGGCTCATCGGCTGTTCTGGGTCGAGGTGTCCGAGGATCCAGGCGTCGCGCGCCGAGATACGGGCGGCGTTTGACCGCGCGCGGGGGTGCTGGACATGGCACGCGTGAAACACCTGGGGATACGCACGGAGGATTTCAAGGACGGAGTCGGCGCGCATGGGCGAGAACTTTCGTCGCCGGGCGATCCTTCGTCAAATCGAACGAATTGTCCGCCGGACGGCGATCACCCGCCCGCGATGGCCCCGACGATCAGCAAGGGTTCCTCGCCTCTCGAGACCGGTTCCGGCAGCGGCGTCTCCGGCGCTTGGTGAGAAACGTCCCGCCCGCAAGTAAAGAACCTCACCAGGGGCCTGCGTCGCCGTGTTTCATGGTCCCGCACGGTTCCCCGGAGCGCGGGATACCGATCCTCCAGAGCATCCAGGACCGAGTTCAGCGTCACAGGGCCTTGCACCGCCAGCGCGACCTCGCCCTCGACTCGGGCCAGCGTTTGCAAATGCACCGGAAGCATGACCCGGATCATGCCAGCGTCTGCACCTCCACCGACCGGACGGTGCGACGCCATGGCCGCGCCGCCGGTCAAACGACACAGGCAGTGCGGGGTGCGCCTACGGCAGCGCACCCCACACTCGTGCCGCTACGGCCGGCCCGCGGGTTTCTTCGGCATCCAGAAGTTCGGGTCCGTCGCCCGGGCTTCGGCGGAAACGTAGCTCTGGCCCGGGTCCACGCGGAAGCGATGGGTCTCGTAGTTGATCAGTCCCTCGGTGAAGAACTTCTGAAACGCGTCCATCTCGTCCGGCTTGACGCCCGCCATCGTGGCCTGCCCCGCCGCCATCATCTGATCGAATTCTCCGTACGACTGCACCGAACTGAAGATCAAGTAGGTGGGGCCCGGGACACCCGCGATGATCTCGTAGACCCTGAAGCTCGTGGACGGCGCGGAGCGTTGCGCCGCGGCGCGATACGCCTTGGCTGCGGCTTCGAACTCCTGCTCGTGTCCGGGACGCACGCGGTACCAGGAGATTTCGGTGAATCGGATCTTCGCGAGGTCGGGGAACGCGCCCATACTGAGGTCCGTGCGACCGACGGCCTGCATCACTCGGACGTTGTTCAGGAACTGGGCGTCGGCGCGGGAGAGGCGCTCCAGTTCGGCGGAGAGCACGGGATCCGCGGCTTCTCGCTTCATGCCCTCGCCGATCGCCGCATGGGAGGTGAATGGGACGACGTACCAGGCCTCGCTCGGCCCGGTCATCGAGACGAAGGCCAGGTAGTAGTCCGGCGACTTGGCCTTTTCGTACGCCGCCGGCCAGCCGGCCTCGTGTCGGGCGTGGTCGGCTCGCATCCCGAGCTTCACATCTTCTCGGACAATGGTGATGAGGGCTGGCTGTGACGTCGGCATGCCCTGGGCGAGGGCGACGCC
>CAZVKD010000159.1:0-7179 GCA_964627675.1 uncultured Gemmatimonadaceae bacterium | reverse complement strand
GCGCCGAACAGCCAGCGCGTCTGCTCACCCAGCCGCCGCTCCAATGTGGACAGCAGCTCAGACCGGAGCTGGGTCAGACCCTCGGTCCAACCTGGCGTCGAGCTGTGCCAGGCGCTGCTCCAGCTTGGCGTCGAACCGGGCGAAGTTGACCTCGAAGAGATCCCTGAACTCGGAACGGTACGCGGCGTCCACCTGGTTGAACTAGTTGGCGAACTCGTCCGCGATCTTGTGGCCGAACTTCTCGTAGAACTCGCGCGACAGCTTCGCCGTCACCAGCATCCATCCTCCATGGAACGACCGGCGGCTACGGCACAAGGTACGCTCGGCTTTGGCAGGACCGAAAGTACGCAAGGGATCGAACGGACGCGAGGCACCCGACGCGAACTCACCCATTCCCCCGCTCTGGGCGTCAGGTGAGGAGGCTGCAGGCGCGGCGGATCGTTCGTGCGGCGCGGCCCGCGACCCGCTCGCCCGGCCCCCAGAAGTCCCGCTTCCGCCGGGCCGCGTACCATCGCGGCACGGCGCACCCGCGCGGCCAGGCTGAACGGCCTGGCCAGGAATCGCTCGCCCCGGCATCCGGCAGCGCAACCGACCGGGCGCGCCACCCGGCGGCTTCACTGAACCCTGGTTCACGACACCTTCAAGCCGCCACAACCGGACCCTGGTTAGCCTGGTTCCCGTCCGGCCGGCAGACCACCCAGAGCTTACCTTTCTCAGCGTCCTGGTATTCGGGAGGAATGATCGTGAAAAAGCATGAGCTTATCGAACGACTCAATCAGGATCTGGCGGGCGAATTCGGCGCGATCATCCAGTACCTCGTGTACGCCGCCAAGGTCACCGGACCCTACCGGCCCCAGCTGGCGCAATTCTTCCTGGGCGAAGTGGCCGATGAACAAGCCCACGCCCAGTTTCTCGCCAACAAGATCGTGGCGCTGGGCGGAGAGCCCACGACCACTCCCCGCCCGGTCCCCCAGGCGACGACCAACCGGGCCATGCTCGAAGCCGTCCTGGAAGCGGAGCGGCGCGCGGTGGCCGATTACACCCAGCGAGCGAAGGAGGCCGAAGCATCGGGAGACAAGGGCCTGGCCGTGCAGCTCGACGACATGGTGCGGGACGAAAGCACGCACTCGGAGGAAACCGAGCGCATCCTGCGCGACTGGCCGGTATGACCGTCCCGGTGGCCAGTAGGCGAGGTGCCCGGCGGCCGCAGGTGCTCTGAGAGGAGATACGGTATGGCCTTCACCATTCGCCGCGCGGACTACTTCTACGCCACCGTCCGAGACGAGCCCGGTGAGGCGTACAAGATCTTGTCCCAGTTTGCCGAGCTCGGGATCAATCTCCTCGCCTTTACTGCCATGCCCACGGGACCCATGCGCGCCCAACTCACGCTCTTTCCAGAAAGCCCTGCGCGTCTGACGGATGCCGCGAAGAAGGCCAACCTGAGCCTGGACGGACCGCACCCGGCCCTGCTGGTCCAGGGTGACGACGCCCTTGGCGCGCTGGCCGGCGTTCACGAGCGGCTCTATCGAGCCGGGGTCAACGTGTACGCCTCGAGCGGGGTGGCTGACGGGCGCGGCGGCTACGGCTACGTGCTGTACGTTCGACCGCAGGACTACGAACACGCGGCGCAGACCCTGGGCGTGTAGCGGCAGCTTCCCTGAGCGATCAGCCCCGCACAGGTGCAGCCAACGGACGTTCGAGAACAGCATCGTCGTCGCCCCCATGACCCTTCGGATCACCGGCATGCTGGGTGGCGACCGTGCCGGCCCGGCGAGCCGCAACGCCAGTGCCGGCCCCTTGCCCCATCCCGCTATCCACCAGTCCCTGCGCGATGGGCACGGCCGTGAGCGTGGCGAAGTAGATCAGGACTGGGTGGCGCTCCGTGACCGTATGAAGGACCGCTTGGTGACCACGATCGGCGTCCAGTCGGGGGCACGGGAGGCCACCGACTGTCCCGCGGCGGAGCCGGGCACGGGCCCCGCCGAGCCTTGCTTCGACCCGCGGGCAGGTTTAGGATGATCCCTGGCGCATTGCGCCGGCGATGGAGTTCGCCGCGAACCGCCCCGGACGCCCGGCGGCTGATGACTCCTGCCACAACCGGTCGGTTCGCAGGAGTTTCGTCTGGCCGTGGACGCAAGGCCCACCCCCCTCAGAGATCTTGCCCGGCTGGCACGCGCCGCCGGGTACGCCGAGCTGGCGGAGGAAGCCGAGCAGCTGGCCGATCGAACGGCCGCGGGGCAGTTCTATGTGGCGTGCGTCGGTCAGTTCAAGCGCGGCAAGTCAACGCTCATCAACGCGCTCCTGGGCACCGACCTGCTTCCCGTGGGCGTGCCTCCGGTGACGGCCGTTCCGACCATCGTTCGGCATGGCGAACCGGCCGCTCGCGTGTTCCAATCCGGCCGCTGGCGCTCGATCAATAGCGCCGACATTCGACGGTTCGTCACACAGGAGCGCCACCCAGGCACTGGGAACGGCGCGACGCATGTCGAGCTCTATTTGCCCCATCCGCTCCTCCAGGCCGGCTTGTGTCTCGTGGATACTCCCGGCTTGGGGTCGGTCTTCGACGCCAACGCGGCGGCTACGCGCGACTTTCTGCCTCACATTGACGCGGCGATCGTGGTTCTTGGAGCGGACCCGCCCATCTCCGGCGAGGAGCTGCGCTTCACCACCGAGTTGGCTCAACAGATCGACACCCTGCTGTTCGTCCTGTCCAAGGCGGACCGCATACCCGCCGCGGATCGCGAGCAGGCGGTTGCCTTCGCCGAGCGCGTGCTCGCGGACACTCTCGGTCGGCCGGTGGGCCCCGTCTATGAGGTGAGCGCCACAATGCGAGAGCGTGGCCCAACCGCCCCGAACGGTTGGTCAGCTCTGGTGAGCGCGCTTCGCAGCCTCCCGAGTGCGAAAGGCCACGCCGTGGTTCAATCCGCCGCGCGGCGTGGGGCCGCTCGCCTGGCGCGGCGACTCGAGAGCGCCTTGCTCGAGGAGCGCCGCGCCCTGCTGGCACCGCTGGAAGAATCCGACCGCCGCCTTGCCGCGCTGACCGAGTTGGCCGAAGGGGCGAAACACGCGCGCCGGACCCTCGAGCCGTTGTTCGCGGCTGAGGAGCACCAACTGGCGCGCCAGTTCGAGCAGCGGCGGGTGGACTTTCTCGCGCGCGCCCTCCCCGCCGCTCACGCCGAGTTGCAGCGAGGCTGGACGCCTCGCCTCCGCCGGGCCGAAGGCCTCGAACTGGCACACACCATCGCCCGCCACCGGCTCACAGCATGGCTGGAGGAGTCCGAGCGAGAGGCGCAGGCCGCCTACGGTCGTACGGTGGCGCGCTTCGCCGCGCTCACCCGCGAGTTCCTCGAACGCGCCGCGGCGGCCGCCGACTTGCCGCCGACGGCGCTCCAAGCCGATGAGACCGCCTGGACCCAGTTGCAGGAGCCCCGGGGCTTCTACTTCACGACCCTCCTGTCATACCACGTGTCGCCGCTCCCCTGGGCCGGCCTGCTGGACGCGCTGACTCCCGGCATGCTCGCCCGCGCCCGGCGGCGCGATGCGGCTCATCGCTACCTCGAGCACCTGCTGACGGTGAACGCCATTCGTGTGGAAAGCGACCTCCGAAATCGCGTGTCGGAGAGTCGCATCCGGGTCGGGCGCGACCTCGATCGCCTGTTGGACTTGGTGGGTCGCACCGCGGTGCGGGCCCTCGAGCGGGGACGCGCCGCGAGAGCCCAAGGCGAGAGCGCCACGCGTGATGCGGTATGCCGGGTAAACGGGCTGCTGGCGCAGCTCGACGCACTGCAGGAGAGAGCGCCTCAGCCACCGGGGGAGACCTGAGCGGCCGGCCGCCTCGCTCACCCCCTACTCGGGATCGTCCGGCACCAGCCCCTCGATCCGGTGCAGCTCCTGTTGGCTGGGCCGAACGCTGCCCGGCCGGTACATGATCACCTGCGCGCGCTCCAGCGTGATCAGCCCGCCGCCAATCATGCGGTCGAGATCGGGGAGGACGGACTGGACCGCCTCTTCGGTTTCGACCACCTCGACGATCATCGGCAGATCCAGCGATAAGCGCAGCACCTTGTCCGTGTGAATCTTGCTGCTCGCCCCGAATCCCGACACGCCGCGCAGGACGGTCGCGCCGGCCAGCCCCTTCTCGCGGAAGCACTTCAGGATCGCTTCGTACAGCGGCTTCCCCTGATACTTGTCGCTCTCGCCGATGAAGATCCGCATCAACGTTCGTTCGCCCTTGAAGCGGTGCGTCATCACCCACCTCCGTGCAAGAGCCTGCCCGCGACACTGCTCCCGGCCCAGATCCCGCCGAGACACCCCACAACGCTGGCGGCGATGTAGGCGCCCGCGCGAGCGTGCTGCCCGTCGGCCAGCAGCGTCAGGCTCTCGTACCCAAACGTGCTCATCGTGGTGAACGCGCCGCAGAAGCCGATGGTGAGGCCCGCGCGAAGGTCCGGCGCCAGCAGGGTCGAGCCCGTCGCCAGCCGCGCGAGGAAACCCAGCAGCAGGGAGCCAGTCAGATTGACGACCAGAGTCCCAGCCGGGAACGTCTCCGCACCCAGGCGGTCCTGCACCCACCCCTGCAGCCCGTAGCGCGCGAGCGTCCCGAGCACTCCGCCGAGCGCGATGTGGATCAGCATGCCTTGTCCCCCTCCCCCGGCGCGCTTGCCGCATGGGCCAGCATGAACAGCCGGCGCGTCAGGTCTTCGACCAGTGGGTCGAGCTGCGCCGCGAGCTTCGGGTGGACCGTCCCGTACCCGCGCAGGCGGCCGGCGCGCAACTCGGGAATCCTCGACGCCCAGATGTTCGCCACCGCTCCCACGCGGCGACGGGCATCCATGGGCGTCCGCGGCGGCAACTCGAAGACCTCCGCCAGGCGACCCAGCGCCTCATCAACCCCCGCCATGGCGTGGTGCAATCGGTCACCCGGAGGCAGTCGCTGCCAAAACTCCGGCAGATGCTTCAACTGAGCGAGATCCTCCTGCAACAGATGCACGTACGTCATGAGATGGCGCCGCTGGTTCTCGGTCAGTAGGGAATGGGACATAAAAGAACTCCTCCCGTGCTCGTGGTGCGGGTAGGAGTTATCAGTCCACGGCGGGACGATTCGAGGCGAACTCCATCGCCCTGGGATGTACCCGCCGAGTGGCGGTGCCCCCCCACTCCCAAACGTAGCGCGCACGACACACGCGGTGAATCCCAGCGGCCCATGGATGGAGGTGAGACCCGGCCGCGCCACCACTCACCCCATCACCCACCCTCGCCGATGCCGATTCACGAACTCCGGCTTCGCGAACAGCCTGATCAGCCCCGCCCCCGCAATGAACCCGCCCAGGTGCGCCATGAACGCCACCCCTCCTCCCTCGGCGCCGGCAGTCCACAAGCCCGACAGGAACTGAATCAACGCCCAGTACAGCAGCATGAAATACGCCGGTACCGCAACCGTCGTGACCAGAAAGCCCCAGAAGACCAGCATGTGGATCCGCACGCGGGGATACAACAACAGGTAGCCGCCCATCACGCCGCTGATGGCCCCCGAGGCGCCCACCATCGGCACCGCTGACGTTGGGCTGGTGAGGATCTGCGCCGCCGCGGCGAGGATCCCCGTCACCAGATAGAACAGCACGAAGCGACCGTGGCCCATCGAGTCTTCCACGTTGTTCCCGAACACCCAGAGGAACCACATGTTGCCGATGAGGTGGAACCAGCTGCCGTGCAGGAACATCGAGGTGGCCATGGTGTGCCAGGAGGCACCGGGGCTCACCTCGCAGGCCACGCCCGGCCCCAGCGGGATGCTCACCGTTCGGCCCAACCGCCCCAGCAATTCCGCCGGGATGGCCCCCAGCGCGCAAATGGACTCGGCAAGCCTGGGGTGCGTGCCGGCGCCCTGTACCACGACCCACACCAGGCTGGTCACGACGATCAGGCCCACCGTGACGACGGGCGTGAGGTATGTGGGATTCTCGTCCTTGTAGGGGAACACGCCGCAATGTAGCGTCCCACCAACCCGCCTTGCCAACGACTGCCCGATTCGCGGTCACGGCATCCGTCCCGAGCAGCCGCAAGGAGCCATGTCTTCGGGAGCGGCGCCAATGGAGTAACTGCTTGATACGTAAGGAGTAACGGCCTGCCAATGTGGCGGGGAAACATGGTATGTGGCTTGCTCCGCGACCTCCGCAGTGAGTTGGGCATCCTAAACATCTGATTCAGGAGCCGGCCGAATGGCGCAGAAAATCATCGGGATAGACTTGGGAACCACCAACTCCGTGGTCGCGGTGATGGAAGGCGGCGATCCGGTGGTCATTCCCAACTCCGAGGGCGGGCGGACGACCCCGTCGGTGGTAGCCTTCACCAAGGACGGCGAGCGCCTGGTCGGTCAGGTCGCCAAACGGCAGGCGGTGACCAATCCCAAGAACACCGTATTCTCGATCAAGCGATTCATGGGCCGGCGGATGGGAGAGGTCAAGGAAGAAATGACGCGCGTGCCCTACGCCGTCACGGCCGGTCCCAACAACCTCGCCGTGGTGGAGATCTCCGGCAAGCGCTACACGCCGCCGGAGATCTCGGCCATGATCCTCCAGAAAATGAAGCAAACGGCCGAAGACTATCTCGGCCACAAGGTCGAAAAGGCCGTCATCACGGTGCCGGCGTATTTCAATGACTCGCAGCGTCAGGCCACCAAAGACGCCGGCAAGATCGCCGGGTTGGACGTGGTGCGGATCATCAACGAGCCCACGGCTTCGGCGTTGGCGTACGGCCTGGACAAGAAGAAAGAGGAGAAGGTGGCGGTGTACGACCTGGGCGGCGGCACGTACGACATTTCGGTGCTGGAGCTGGCCGAGGGCGTCTTCGAGGTCAAGAGCACCAACGGCGACACGCACCTGGGTGGCGACGATTTCGACCAGCGGATCATCAACTGGTTGGTGAGCGAGTTCAAGAAAGACCAGGGGATTGACCTCTCGAAGGACCCGATGGCCCTCCAGCGACTCAAGGAAGCCGCGGAGAAGGCCAAGTGCGAGTTGTCCACCGTGACGCAGACGGAGATCAACCTGCCGTTCATCACCGCCGATCAATCGGGGCCCAAGCATCTCAACATGACGCTCACGCGCGCCAAGCTCGAGCAACTGGTGGACGACTTGGTGCAGCGCACGATTCCGCCGATGGAGCAGGCGCTCAAGGACGCGA
>CAZVKD010000158.1:2678-7260 GCA_964627675.1 uncultured Gemmatimonadaceae bacterium | reverse complement strand
GAGCTTCCCCAGCGCCGGCCCGAGTTCAGGGATGCGGAGGGGGAGCAGGAGCTTCGGCGTGATCATGCATAGATCGCGTCGAGCACTGCCCCGACGTCCGCGAACGTGTCGAACGCCGCGTAGGCCCCAGCCTCCCGCAGGGCCTCGCTGGAATACCAACCGGTCGCAACGCCGATCGTGCGGGCGCCGATCGAGCGACCGCAGGTCACGTCCGCCGGCGTGTCGCCGAGGATCACCACGTCTTGACCGCTCGCCCGGCGACCCAGCATGGGCCGCGCGCGCTCCACGGCGATTGCGGGAAGCGCGGCACGATCCGCGGCGTCGGAGCCGAAGGCGCCGACGGGGAATCGCCCGGGATCAAGCCCGGCCGCCCGCAGCTTCAACGCCGCCCCGGCTTCGAGGTTCCCGGTAAGCAATCCGATCACGGCATCCCGTCGCGATTCCAACTGCTCCAGCAGCGCCGCCACGCCGTCGTACAGCCTCGTGGCGCCGGCGTGCCGCTCCAGTTCCTCCGCGAGGAGGCTCACGTAGCGGCGGCACACCAACTCGACGTGTCGCTCGCTGGTGGCGTGCGCATGACCGGCCGCGGTCATCAACTCACGCACGATCTGCGGATCGGTCTTGCCGTCGAACCGGTAGCCATCGATCGGACCGGCGGTCCCCATCTCCTCCAGCAACGCCCGCCGAATGGCTCTCCGCCCGGCTCCGTCGGTTTGGAGCATGGTGCCATCTATGTCGAAGAGAACGAGCTTGGTCATGAGCAACGGCCAGCCATCAGCGGTCAGCAAGAGCGGCTCCCGGGCCCCCAGCGGCGCGATCGGACGCCAACTTGAAGTTACCATCGGCTGAGGGCTTCCGCGCTAGTCGGCCAACCCGGGCACCTCGTGAGTCCCCCTTGCCAACCGCACCGCGCGTTCCACCGCCCTCCCCGTCACGGCCTGGGCCAGCATTTCCACCATCACGGGCCGCGCCTCGCGCCTGCCGCACGAGACCGCGAACACGATGTCGCCGTCGTACTGCGTGCCCACCGGCGAGATCCGCTGGCCCAGCGCGTCGGCGGCCATGCGGGCAACCTCGCGTAGCGCGACCCGGTCCATCGCGGCATCGGTGGCGACCACCACGAGCGTGGTGTTCACCCCAGGCCGAGCGAACGCCCCGCCCGGCACGCCGCCGGACGCCAAGTAGGCACGAGCGTCCACGAACGCGCCCTGGCGTCGCGCGCCGGCCAGAATGGCGCCCGAGACGTCACGCACGTCGCCGAACGCATTGACCACCGCCAGCCCGCCGACCGTGATTCCGCCGGCCACCTCGGCCCAGGTGCCCAGTCCACCCTTCATGGCACCGCCGGCGCCCAGCACCTTCCCCACCGTCGCGCCGGTCCCCGCGCCCACGGAGCCCTCGGCCACCTCCCGGCTCGCCACGTCGCAGGCGCGATATCCGTCGTCGGGGGTGGGCCATGCGGTGGGCAAGCCGATGGGCGCCAGATCGAAGACCACCGCCGCGGGCACGATGGGCACCACACCGACCTTCACATCGAACCCCCGGCCCCGTTCGGCGAGCCAGCGCATCACGCCGTCCGCGGCCCCCAGTCCGAACGCGGACCCACCGGTGAGCAGAATCGCGTTGATCGCGGGCACCACGTGCTCGATGGACAACGCGTCCAGCTCACGCGTCCCCGTGGCGCGGCCGCGCACATACGCCGCGGCGACCATTCCCCCGGGCGGCGCCAAGACGACCGTGCATCCCGTGCCCGCCGCCGAATGCGTGACCTGGCCGACCAGAATTCCCTCGACCGCCGTGATGGACGGCCGCGCGCTCATGGGGCGGGCGCCGGTCCCGGGACCGTCAGGCGGTGGCAGGCGGCGGAGCGGATTGGCCGGCCTTCTCGGCGCACGCCTTGCACAGCGTGACGCCTCGCATGGAACAGATCACGCAGATGAAGGTGCCGCACTCGGCGCAAGGATAGCCCTCCGACGCGCGCTCCTCGTTTCCGCAGGCGCGACAGATCATGGCGTCAACTTCGTGGGGCATGGCTAACTCCTCCGACGGTCTGGCTGAAGCTACACACCTGCCTCAGGCTCACTACCCCGACGGTTTCGCGTCCCTGGGACGAACACCCGGATGGCCCCCGGAACCACCTCGGCCTCGAACGGCGTCGCGCCCGTGGGCTCGCCATCCAACTGCACCGGCCTCGCCACGGTCGTCTCCACCGAGATCCGCCGGCCGCGCGCATGTTGCAGGCCGTCACCCTCCGCCATCCCGAAGGCCAGCCGCGCGAACACCGCCACGCTGCTCACCACGCCCGAGGCCTCGAGGATGATCACGTCGAGCTGCCCGTCGTCCATCTTGATATCGTGTCGCAATCGAAGATACGGGGGGATCAGCTCGGGGCAGTTGGCGATCATGACGGTGGCCGCATCGGTCTCGATCACGCGGTCGTCCACGGTGACGCGATGGGGCACCGAGGTGACGTCCGGAAGACCTCGCAGGGCCGCCGTGACGTAGGCCGCCATGCCCCATCGCCGCTTCGCGGTGCCCGACGTGGCGACCATCAACTCGGCATCGAACCCCGCGCCGCAATTGACCGCGAAGTAGTGCGCCCCGTCCGATCGCTCCACCCGGCCGAGGTCAATCCGGCGCAGGACACCCCGCGCCACCACCTCCGCCGCCCGCTCAGGCGACATCGGAATGCGGAGGTTCCCGGCGAGAATGTTGCCGGTCCCACCGGGAATCAGGCCGATGGGAAGGTCCCGATCTACCACGCCACGGACCACCTGCATGGCTGTGCCGTCTCCGCCAAAGACCGCGATCAGGTCCACGCCTTGGTCGGCGCCCTGCCTGGCAAGCTCGGCCGCATCCCCGGGGGCCGTGGTCGGGGCCACGTCCACCTCCACGCCGCCCCGCCGCAGGGCCGCGCACACCCGACGGATCGCTTCCGCATCGGTGCGGGCCGCCGCGGGGTTCGCGATGAGCAGCGCGCGGGCCATCAACGCCCCGGTTCCCACAGCAGGTCCACGCCCAGCTGGTAGCTCGATCCGCCGCGAAGCTGCGAGCCCACCGCGCACGCCCCCACCGGGTCCCTGCTCCCCGCCAGCAGCCACTGGCGGCTCAGTCGAAACTCGATGCTCACTCCCAGCTCTCCCGGGTCCAGCACGGAGCGATTCTGGCACACACGCGGGCTCAATGTGAGGAAGGTGGACACCCCAAGAAGCCGGAGATGCTTGCCCACCGCCACCTCGATACCTGACAGGGGCGACGACTCGCCGGGCCGGATCTGGAGATAGTCGAGCGGAAGCCCGAAATCGCCGATGAGCGACCGCTCCAGCTGTCCCGCGAGCACACGGGAGGCCGTGGAGCTGAGGAGTGCCTGCCGCCCCTGCCCGCCGCCGGCCGCGAGCGCCTCGAAGCTCGACGTACCGAACAACAAGTAGGAGATGATTTCGGTTTGGGAAATCGGCGGCCGAATGTCGCTAGTGAACCGCAGGCACGGCGCGTACATGGTGCCGCCGATGTGTACCGTGACCGTGACGTTCTCGGTGGGCCGCCGCACGAAGATGCGCGCCTCGATGTCCAGCGTCGCGTTCAAGTCCGGCGTGCCGAAATACTGGAGCTGCCCTCGAGTCACCGCGAATTCGCGCGTAACGCCGGTGGTGAGCGGCAGGCGGTAGGTCCCACGCGGCGTTTCCAGCGTGCCGTCCAGTCGGTAGCGATCTCCTTCCTTCCCCACCAGAACGCGTCCGGCGAGCTGGAAGTTGGCTTCGCTGGAGCGCATCCAGACCTCGGATCCCATTTCCAGGGTCAGGTTCTCGATGCGCAGCCGGTCGAGGAACCGGCTCTGGAACTCCTCGCGCAGTACGCGCCGCTCCAGCCCAGACCGATACAGCAGGTCGGCCAGATCCGCTTCGTACCGCGGATCCTCCAGATTCACGATCTCCTTGGTGATCATGTCGGTGAAGTACACGACGCCCTGCACGATGCTGCCCCGGCCACTCAGCGTCGCGCCGAAGACCGGCCCCTGGAGGGCGAAGTCCCCGCTCACCGTCGCGGCAACGACGTCTCGAGCCGCGATGGCCCGAAACCGATCTGCCGCGAGCTGGAGTGCCAGCCGAGGACGCGTCAGCTCCTCCAGCCGCACGTACCCGGACACCGCGAGCGTGCCCTCACCGCTTCGCACGGACAGCTGATCCACCCGAATGGTGTCGCCCGAGAGCACCAGCACTCCATTCAGGCGCTCGTGGCGCACACCCAACGCCGGGAACGTCGCGGCGCCATCGGTGACCCGCACCGTTCCGCCGAGCTCGGGCCGTGTCCACGTGCCGCCAATGCTCGCCTCGGCGTAGAGCCGGCCGCTGGTTTGTCGCGCCAGCGGGATCATGGTCTCGATGAACGCCAGGTCCACCCCGTCGGCCACCGCGCGAACGCTCAACAGCCCCGGCAATCGCCGATCGCCGGCCGGTTTCAGGGCCAGATCGAGCGGCAACTCGGCGCTCAGCTCGAGAATCTGCTGGCCGCCGCGCCACAGCCCGAACTCGCCCCCCAGCAGCCGGTTGAGATTGTCGAATGCGGCTGTGAGACGGCGGCG
>CAZVKD010000158.1:0-2668 GCA_964627675.1 uncultured Gemmatimonadaceae bacterium | reverse complement strand
TCGTCCCGCGGATCTCGGGGGCGGCAGCCGTGCCGGCCAGGTCAATCGAGCCGCTCAACTCCCCACCGGCGGTGCCCCGCAGTTGCAGCAGGGCCCAGACGTCCTCCAATGGCAGACCCTCGAGCCCGAGGTGCAGCGCTCCGGGCCCGGCCCGCGGGAAGCGACCAGCCACGCTGACCGATGAGCGCCCGCTGGCGCTCCGCAACTCCAAGTCGCTGATGTCGGCCGCCTCGTCGCTGACCTCGATGGTGGCCCCGCGAGTGAGAAACCATGCGTCACTGGGCAACAGCACGCCCATCGAGTCTATCACCGCGATCCCTCTGGCCGGCTCCTGACGCCAGCGACCGCCGGCCAGCCACGAGCCTTCCGTTCCCAGGCGGGCCCGCGCGAACCATGCGAGCGAGTCCCGCAACCCCCGGACTCTCCCTTCCACGCCGGAGAAGTCGAGGCCACCCCAGGTAACGGAGTCCACATCGAGATCGAGCCGCACGGCGGCAGCCCCGGAGTCGAGGGAGCCTGCGGCGGTCGCCCCACGCACATACAGTTGTCCCCAGCGGAGTCGCCCCAAACGCCCGCGCCACCGGGACGCAGCCCGCTCCAGCGACCCTGTGAGCGTGAGAGACAATTCGAGCCCGCCGCCGCCCACCGAACCCGGCACCGAGTCGGCGCCGCCAACCCGCAACCATCGGACGAGGGGGGCGAGGGCCTCAACGCTGTCAGATCGCAGCCGGACCTCGAATGCGCCGGCATGCGACCCGCCCAGACCGAGACTCCCGCCGCTCCCGAGGGCGAACCCGGGGCCCCAGGCGACGCCCGTGTCCACCTGGATGAGACTGTCGGCCGTGGCGAGGCGCACCCAAACCGAATCCAGCCCCGTCCCCGCGACGCGCGATGAGTCCAGCCTGAGCGACACTTCCGCGCCGGGAGCCAGGCCCGAGTCGAGCCAGGCCGTGCCGGCCAGTCGCCCGTGGAGGGAGGTGGGGGGCCAGGAGGGATCGAAGGCTCGCAGGTCGAGATGGTGGAACCGGGCCGTGAAGCTCCTGGCGCCCCAGGGCGGAGCCAGGAGGACGAGATCCCCTGAGGCGTGCACGGTACCTGCGGGGCCAGCGAGGTCGGCGTGGAGCGCGAGAGAATCGAGATACCCGCTCAGGCGCAGGTCGCCACCGAACGACCCGGAAAGGCGGAGCTGCGGATAGCTCGATCGCAGGCCATCGAGCGACAGCGAGTCGGCCACCCAGTCGGCCCACAATCCGACGGTGTCCCGCCGCGCGTCCACCCGGAGCACGCCCCGCACCGAGCTTGGCGGTAAGGGGGCGTCAGCATGCCTGAGCGTGCCGCTGAACTCGGCTTCGCGCCAGGGCCCGTTGAGCGTGCCGGCGGCGTCCAGGCGACCCACGAGCCCGAGCGGCAGCAGCCGGCGCACGGTGCCCAGGTCGAGGCTGGCGCTCCGCACCACGAAATCGTGGAACACGAACTCGCCCGGCACCCCAATGGCCACGCGGCCGTCCGCTTCCAGCAGGGACAACGGCCAGTCCGGGACCAACGAATCGCGGAAGGCCCATTGCAACGCGACCTGAAGCGATTCCCGCGGACCGGTGCCGCGGAACCGGCCCGTGATCCGTCCGGCCAGGGGAAGGGTGTCCAGCATCGGGCGCCAATACTCGAGGTCGAAATCGTCGAGGTCCACGTCGGTGCTGTCGAGCGTCCAGCGATCACCGGGGCCGAAGACGAGCGCCAGCCGCCCGCGCATGCGTCCGCCCCTGCCATCGGCACCCACCAGGGTCACGTCATCGCTGGCGAAGGCCAACAGGTCCTCGCCACGCGAGCGGATCGTGGCCTCGCCTCGAGCGGCGAGCCCCGCGGGAAACCGGGCCTCGATCCAGCGAAGGTCCTCCAGCCTCACGCTTTGCGCGCGCAGGTCGAGGTGGTACCGGAGGAGTCCTCCTTCCCAGCTCAGCGTTCCCCGCAGCGCGGCCCGCGACCGCGGAAGGCGGACCTCTTCCAGGTCGAGCCACAGGGAATCCCCGGCGATCTCCATAATGCCCCGCGCGCCTTCCAGCCGAAGCCCTGGGTCCGAAACCTCCGCCGCGATGTGCTCGATCTCGAAATGCAGGGCCCGATCCGCCGGCAGGGGGGAGGAGATTCGCGCGTAGGCGAGACGGGCGTTGAGCCCCTCGATTCTCCGCTCTCGGATTGTCGCCGGGCTGGCGGTCGAATCGGCGGGCGACTGCATCACCACGGTCCCATCGGTAATCACCACGTCGCGGAATGCCACGAGCGGCGCGGGGCCACCGCCCCGGGGGCGGTCGAGTCGCAGCACCCGCTCGTAGTTGAAGGCACCGTCAGGGGCCGCGATGAGGTTCACCGACGGCGCGGTGATGATGAGCTGGCCGAGCACCACCCGGCGCTCGAGCAGATCGCGCAAGCCATAGCGCACCTGAAGCCGTGCGAACCGCGCGAGTAATTGCCCCGCGGGATCCCAGACCCGGACTTCGCGCGCGTCGAGGCCGCCGAGCAGGGAGCCCTCCACCGACCCCACGGTGACGCGTCCATCAATGGCGCGGTTGGCCCACTCGAGCGCGGCCCGGACCAACGCCGAACGCCCCGCGCCCGTTCGGAGCGCTGCGGCCGCGGCGCCGAAGGCGGTGCCGGCCAACCCAATCGCGCC
>CAZVKD010000157.1:0-7287 GCA_964627675.1 uncultured Gemmatimonadaceae bacterium | reverse complement strand
GCCGTCGTCCTCGATCGGAACTGACAGGATGGCCGACGATCGGACCACGATGCGTTTCAGGTCTTCGGGCGGATAGTAGCCCAGGCGCTCCACCAGTCCGAAGCGGGCTCGCATGGGCGGCGTGAGCATGCCGTACCGGGTGGACGCGCCGATCAGCGTGAACGGCTCGAGCTTCATCGGGATGGTCTGCGCGTTCGGCCCTTCGGCAATGCGCACGTCCACCCGATAGTCCTCCATGGCGGGGTAAAGGAACTCCTCGAGTTGGGGCCGCAGGCGGTGGATCTCGTCAATGAAGAGCACGTCGCCGGCCTTGAGGGTCGTCAGCATGCCCACAAGGTCGCCGGGACGCTCGAGCACGGGGCCGCTCGTGGTGCGAATCCCGACGCCGAGTTCCCGGGCCACCAGCATGGCCAGCGTCGTCTTGCCCAGTCCCGGCGGCCCGAAGAACAGCGCGTGATCCAGCGGCTCGCCCCGCTGTTTGGCCGCGTCAATGGCGATCTGCAGGCTCTCTTTCACGTGCGCCTGGCCCACGAACTCATCCAACCGCGAGGGGCGCAGGCTCGCGTCCGCCGAGGCCTCATCGGGCAGGACACCGGGCGTGGTGATCTGGGTGCGGGTCACGATTTGATCGCCGCGCGCCAGCGCACCGGCCGCTCGTCTTCCACGATCACGTGCCGGCGGCGGCAGCTGCAACAGCGATCCTCGGCGCGGCTCACGCCCTCGTTCACCAACCGGCGGTTGGTGGATCCGCAGGCCGTGCATTCCCATTCGGCCGTCTTCATGTGGGCGACGGGTCGGAATGGTCCCGGCGCGATGGCGTCATGGGGTGCGCGCCAAGAGTTGCAACGCGCGGCGAAGGAGCGTTTCCGGTTGCTTCGCTCCATCCTGCGCCAGGGCGCTGCGCACCGCGCGGTCGGCGTCGCCCGGGGGATAGCCCAGCCCCACCAGCGCCCGCACCGCCTGTTCCGCGAGCGGCGCTCGTCCGGGCGCGACGTCGGCCCGCGAGAGATCACCCAGCTTGTCCTTCAGCTCCACCACCACCCGCTCCGCCGTCTTCTTGCCGACGCCGGGAACGGTGCAGAGTGTGGCCAGGTCGTGCTCCCGGATTGCGTTCACCACCCGGGCCCCGCCGCCAAGCGCCGAGATCATGGCGAGCGCCAGCCTCGGGCCAACCCCGGTCGCGCTCAGGAGACGCTGGAACACCATCCGTTCCGCGGGATCGTCGAACCCGTACAGCGCCCATCCGTCTTCCCGCACCACCAACACGGTGACCAGTTCCACGCCCTGCCCGTCGTGCGGCAGCCGCTCCAGCACGCCGAGCGGTACGGACACCTCGTAGCTCACTCCGCCGGCGGTGGCGACCGTCACACGATCACCGCTTGTGGCCGTCACATTCCCGTGCACCGCCGCGATCATTTCCCGCCGCCCCGCGCGAGCAAGTACGTCAGCGCGATCGCCACACCGTCGGCTGCGTCCGGGGGCGCCGGGGGCTGCTCCAGCCGCAGCAGCTTCTGCACCATGTAGGCCACCTGGGGCTTGGCCGCCGCCCCGCGCCCCACGATGCACTTCTTTACCGTGGCTGGCGCGAACTCCGTAACCTCCAGGCGCGCGCGCGCGGCCGCGAGCAACACCACCGCGCGCGCCTGGCCCAGGGCCAGCGCCGCCCGCGCGTTCTTGCCGAAGAACGGGGTCTCCACCGCCATCGCAGTGGGCGCGTGTCGCGCGATCAGCTCCGTCACGCCCTCGAATAGCGTGTCCAGCCGCGAACCGATCGTGCCGTTGGCCCGGGTACGAATCACCCCGCATTCCAGCAGCCGGCCGGGCCGGCCATCCACCGGCTCGACCACCCCGTAGCCGGTGAGGGCGGTGCCGGGGTCAATGCCCAGCACCCGAAGGCTCACGCGCCGGCCGCCGCCAGGGTTTCGGCGTCAATGTCGAAATTGCTGAAGACCTTGGCCACATCGTCGTGCTCTTCCAGCGCATCCATTAGCTTGAGCAGCCGCTGCGCGTCTCCGCCCTGGACCGTGACGGTGCTCTTGGGCTTCATGGCGATCTCGGATTCGCGCGGCGTCACGCCGCGGGATCGCATGGCGTCCGCCACCGTGTGCAGCGACCCCGGGTCGGTGGTCACGACGTACTGGTCGCCGTCCCGCACCACGTCTTCGGCGCCGGCTTCGAGCGCGGCCTCGAACACCGTGTCTTCGTCGAACCGAGCGGCGTCCACGTAGATCAGGCCCTTCTTGTCGAACATCCACGCCACCGAGTTCGGTGCTCCTAGGTTCCCTCCCTGGCGAGTGAAGATGTGCCGGATCTCGGCCACGGTGCGGTTCAGGTTGTCGGTGGTCACCTGGAGCATGATGGCAGCACCGCCGGGCCCGTAGCCCTCGTACACCGCTTCCTCGTAGGTCACGCCCTCGAGTTCGCCGGTGCCCTTCTTGATGGCGCGCTCGATGTTGTCCGAGGGCATGTTAGCCGCGCGGGCCGCGTCAATGGCGGAGCGGAGGCGCGGGTTGCCCGCCGGATCGCCGCCGCCCTGGCGCGCCGCGACGGTGATTTCCTTGATCAACTTGGTGAACGCGGCGCCCCGCTTGGCGTCGGCAGCCGCCTTCTTGTGCTTGATCTGTTTCCATTTGCTGTGGCCGGCCATCGGCGCCTCCGCGGGGCACATCCAAACGGCGCTCTTAATATACCATCGCGCCCCGAGGCTCTCGGGATTCACGGGCGGGCCGGCCGCGTCTGGCAGGGTGCAAACGGGCGCGAGGGACCGTGCGTGGCACGTCGGAAGGGGGGCAATACGCTGCCAGCCGCCCTCAGCCGGCCGTGAGCCTTCTACCGGCGCTGCGCCTCCAGGTACTCGACCGTTGGCCACGGGGCCCGAGACGCGGCCCCTGGGATCCCCGACGCATGCGGCGGCCACGTTCCCCTACCGGTCCGGATCCAACATGTCCTCGAACCGCATCCATGTCTGATAGAAGTAGATATCCACGAACCCCGTGGGCCCGTTACGGTTCTTGGCGATCAGCAGTTCGGTGGCGCCCTCCACCCCGCCGTAGGGCCGATACATCTCCTCGCGGTAGATCGCCAGCACCACGTCGGCGTGCTGCTTCACCGCGCCCAGTACGCCGAAGTCGTCCAGCGTGGGGCGGGGATCGTCCCGCTTCGCGGTGTGTTGGGGCAGCTGGGCCACCGTGAAACACGCCACGCGCCGCTCCAGCGCGGCGGCCTTGAGCGCCCGCAGGTTCGCCGCCCCGCTCTCGTCCGGCGTGGCCGATCGAGCCGGCGGAGGCAACGCCTGGAGGTAGTCCACGATCAGGAGCGCCGGCTCCCCCGGCCAGGCGGGCTCGAGCGCCTCGTCAAGGGACGAACCGCTGAGCGGATGGAACGTAAGTGGCAGGTCCCGAATGCGCACGGCCGCCGCCCCCACGGCCGCACGGGCTTCGTCGCCCAGCTTGCCGGAGCGAATGTCGTTGAGCGGCGTGCGGCTCTCGATGGCCAGCGCGCGCTCCAGCAGACGATCCTCTTCCATCTCCCCGGAGCAAAACGCCACGCGCCGCCCGGTGCCTGCGGCGCGCAGGGCGATCGCCAGCGCGAGTGACGATTTGCCGGAACCCACGTCGCCCCCCAACACGATCAAATCCCGGCGGCGCAGGCCGCCGCCCAGCACGCGGTCCACCGAGGGGAACCCCGTGGGCACCGTGTCCGGCGGCATGGTGCCGCGCTCCAGCGCGTCCACCTGATGGATGAGATTGGTGAGCGACTGGCGCGCCGAGCGTGGCCGTCGGGTCATCCGATCGCCGCCGTTGGAACCCGTGGCCCGAGTTCACGCACCTCCCGGGCGCCCGCAGCGAGCGCCTCGGCGACCTCGGATCCCAGGGCCTCCCGGGCGGGGGCCACCAGTTGCTGCAAGGCCACGGCCACCGCGCCGGCCGTCCCGCCCGAAAGCTCCCGCAGCGCCGAGGCCAGCCCGCGCCGGATCGGCCCGGGCAGCGTGAGGCTCGCGAGTCGCCGCTCGGCGCCGGTCAGCCGCCGCCGCCGGGCGCTGGGACTCAAGGGCTCAGGCGGAAGCAGTCCCGCGCACAGACGCACCACCATCCAGACCGCGAACACGGCGTTTTGTCGGGGTCCCCGCGCCGTCCCCTCGAGCACCTCGAGCAACCGGAGGTCAACCGGGTCGAGGATTTCGGTCACGGGGCAACCTCCTGCACGGCGGCCGCCACCGGCTCCACCGGGATCCCGCGCAGACAACGGTGATGCCCCAAGGGGCAGGCCGCACTGCCGAACGGGCTGCAGGGCCGGCAGGCAACGGCGCGCTCGATCACACGAACGGGCGCCGATTCTGCGACGAACCCCAAGGCGCGCACCGTCGGCCCGAACAGCGCCACAGCCGGGGTCCCAACCGCGACGCCGAGGTGCAGGAGGCCGGAATCGTGCGCCACCAGCACGCGCGCGCGCTCGAGGATCGCGGCCGTCACCCGCAGCGGCAGCCCGAAGGCCGGGATGACTCCCGGCACCTCGATCAGCGTCTGCTCCTCGGCCGAGCCGACGGCCACCACCTGGTGCCCCGTCTCGAGCAGCCGGCCGGCCAGCTCTCGCCACCGCTGGGCCGGCCATCGCTTGCTGGCCCACGCCGCGCCGGGCGCGAGCGCGACGCACCCGGCGGAAGCGATCCGTGCGGCGTGATCCCGGTCGGCTGCCGTGAGACGGATGCGGGGGCGCCCATCGCCCGGCTCGATCCCCAACGCGCGGGCGGCCGCGGAATAGCGGTGCGTGAGCGCCAGCGACCGGCGCGGCGCCCGGCCCAGCCAAATCAGCCGGAGCCGCTCAGCCCTCGCCGTGTCGGCCAGTGCCCAGCGTCCCGGCAAGGACTTGCGCAAGCGGCGCGAGCGCAGCGAGCGCTGCAGGTCGAGCCCGATATCGAACGGCTCCGCCGACATCCGATGCGCCAGTGCCGCGATGGACTCCCCCTGCTCCACCCCGAGGACCCGATCCACTGCGGGGTTCGTTTCCACCAGGTCCGCATAGCGCCGTCGCGTGACGAAGGTGATCCGCGCGTTGGGGTAGCGCCGGCGCACGGCCTCCGGGAGGCAGGTGGCGAGCACGACGTCGCCGAGCGAGCCGAATCGGACCAGCAACACCCGCGGGGTGGACCACATCCTGAGAATGTAGGAGGCGCCCCGCAGCGCTGCCAGCGAGCTATTTTTCCAGCCTATGGCGCGACCCCGCACCGTCCTCTGGGTGGACGACGAGATAGAGTCGCTGGAGGCTCACGTGCTGTTCCTGCGGGAGCGGGGATTCGAAGTGCAGCGCGCGGCTCACGGCGATGACGCGCTCGCCCTGCTCCGGAAACAGCCGTACGGCGTGGTGCTGCTGGACGAGCAACTGCCCGGCCGGCGCGGCCTCGCGCTGGTGCATGAGATCCGCTCGATTGACGCTGCGGTTCCGGTGGTCATGGTCACCAAGAGCGAGGCGGCCGACACCATGCGGGAAGCCATCGGCATCGAGCTCGAGGACTACCTGGTCAAGCCGGTCAATCCCCGCCAGGTGCTGAGCGTCGTTACCCGGCTGCTCGAGGGGCCCCGGATCCGGGAGCAGCGCGTGGCGCGCGACTTCGTCACCCGGTTCCGCGAGCTGGACGAGCGGCGGGCGGATCGCAAGGGCTGGCGCGAGTGGATCGAGTTGACCGCCGAACTGGCGACCTGGGAGGTTCGACTTTCCCAGAGCGACCAGGGCGGCCTGCGCGAGGCGCTGGGCACGCTGCAGACCAGTCTCCACGCCGACTTCGCAGCGTTCATTCAGCAGGAATACCCCCGGTGGGTGGCCCTGCCCGGCGCGGATCGCCCACCGTTGTCGGTGGACGTGGTGGGAGAGTTTCTGGCGCCGCTGGCGCGCTCGCACCCGGCCGCGCTGTTCATCGTGGTGGATTGCCTCCGACTCGATCAGTGGGAGTTGCTCAAGGCCGGGATTATCGAGTTGTTCGACGTCGAGGTGTCGTACTACTACAGCATCCTCCCGACGGCCACGCCATACGCGCGGAACGCCATCTTCGGCGGCCTCTTCCCGGCGGAAATCGCGGAGCGCCATCCGGGGTGGTGGCAGGATCGCGACGAGGACAGTCTGAACGCGCACGAGGCCGAGTTGCTCGCCAAGCAGCTGTCCCGGAGCGTGCGGTACGAGAAGCTCTCCTCCGTCGCCGACGGCGAGGAGATGCTGCGTCGCCTGCCGGGCTACCTGGCGCAGGGCGGAGTCACGGCCCTGGTGTTCAATTTCGTGGATCAGCTGACGCACGGACGCGGCGAGCATGCCATCCTCTACGAGGTGGCGCGCGACGCGGCGGCGTTGCGGGGCATTACCCGGACCTGGTTTCAGGATTCGGCGTTGATGCGGGCCCTGAAGGAAGCCGCGCGGCGCGAGGTGCCGGTCCTGCTGACCACGGACCACGGCTCGATCCACTGCAATACGCCGGCGACCGTGTTCGCCAAGCGCGACGCCACCGCCAACCTGCGGTACAAGTTCGGGGAAGATCTACGGGCGGAGCGGCCGGCGACGGCGATCGCAGTGGATGACCTGCCCTCGTGGGGCCTGCCGCGCGGCCGGCTCGGCGTGCGGCTCTTGATGGCCACCGGGGACCACTTCTTTGTGTATCCCACCAAGCTCCGCGAGTACCAGACCCGCTACCGCGGCGCGTTCCTCCACGGCGGTGTGACGCCCGAGGAAATGATTGTGCCGGTGGCGCTGCTCACGCCCCGCCGCACGCACTGATGCCGTCCCGGGCCGCGCGACTGCTGGGGTTCGTGCGCCCGTATCGCACCGCGGTCGTGGCCGGCGCGGCGTTGTCCCTGGTGGCCTCGGCCCTGGACGGGCTCAGCTTCGCGCTCTTGATCCCGTTCCTGCGCCTGCTGTTCGGTTTGGACGGGCCCCGGGCCCCCGGACACAGCCGCCTCGAAGCTTGGCTCGACCAGTCGTTCGGCGCCCTGTTCGATGCGGGCGAGCCGGCGGCGGCCCTCCGGAACCTGGTGCTGCTCATGCTGAGCGTGGTGGCGGTGAAGAACGCCGCGCTCTATGGGGCGGGCCTGCTCCGGGTGCGCGCCCAGGAGAACGTGGGGCGTGACCTCCGGGTCGCGCTCCACTCGCATCTTCAGCGCATGGGCCTCGAGTTCTTCACGCACACGCGCGGCGGGCAGATCGCCGCGCGCCTGACCAGCGATCCGGACCAGGCCAAGCTGGTGGTGGGCCAGGTGATCTGGTCGGTGGTCCAGAGCGGCACGGTCGTGCTGGTGTATGTCGCGC
>CAZVKD010000156.1:0-7398 GCA_964627675.1 uncultured Gemmatimonadaceae bacterium | reverse complement strand
GCCGCGGCCAGGCTGAGCGGTTGCGGACGGGGCGAGGCCACCCACACGTCCGTCACGCCGGCTATCCGCGCAGGGATCACCGTCATGAGCACCGACGACGGCAACGGATGGCGGCCGCCCGGCACGTAACATCCGGCGCGCTCCACCGGCGCCAACCGTTCGGCCGCAACGCCGCCGGAAACGCGGACCTCGACCTCCCCACATGCACGCCGCTCCGCCTCGGCGAAAGTGCGGATCCGCTGAGCGACGCGCTCCAGACGAGCGCGATCAGCCGCCGTCAGTCCGTCCAGCGCCCGCTCCAACGCGGCACGATCAAGGTATAAGGGACCGCCGGCCGCGAGCGCGTCCAACTGCTCCGCGTAGCTCCGCACGGCCACCTCACCACGCGCACGCACGTCTTCGACGATGGGCGTCACCACCCGAAGCGCCTCGTCATGCACCGCCTGGCCTCGCCGCGCCACGATCTCCCGCACCCGGCGGCGCGGCAACAACGCGCTCGTCACGGGGATTCCCGGTCCGGTTTGGCCGTCATCGGTCGGCGGGTGACGCGCCGCGCCCGCCGCGCGAGCTCCGTCTCCACCTGCGCCAGCGTTCCCCCGCGCGCGACAAGCGCAGTGAGGGCGACGTACAACAGGTCGGCCGCCTCCGCCGCCGCCTCCTCGACGCCGGGCGCCGCCGCCAACTCAGCCGCTTCCTCCACCAGCTTGGCCCTCAGCAGCGCGGGGTCGTCCAACAATCTCCGCGTGCCCGAGGCGCGGTCTCCCGAATGCGCTCGGGAGCGTATGACGCGCTCCAGCTGACCAAGCCCGAAGTGGTCTCCCCAGCAGGACCAGGTGCCGCGGTGACAGAACCCTTGGCCCTCCTGCCGGACCACGAACCGGAGCGTGTCGCGGTCGCAGTCGAGCTCCACGCGCTCGAGGGCTTGCGTGGCGCCCGATGTTGCGCCTTTCACCCAGATCGTCTGGCGCGAGCGCGACCAGTAGGTACCACGTCGCTCGGCGACGGCCCGGCGCAGCGATTCCGGCGTGGACCACGCCAGCCCCAGTGCCTCGCCGGTCTGGTCACAGACCACCGTGGGCCAGGGCGCGCGCCCGGCATCGAGCGGCGCGGCGATCGCGTCCGCCAGCGACAACCGCCCGGTGTACAGCGCCATCCCGACCTGCGCGTCCGCGCCCCACCGGTCGAGCGCCGCAATCTCGTCGGCGGTCGTAATACCGCCGGCCGCGGTCACGCGCGCGCCGTGCGCCGCCTGGATGACGCGTCGGACCAGCGTTTCGTCGAACCCCGCCATCTCGCCTTCGCGCTCGACCTGCGTGAGCAAGAACCCGCTCACGTAGGGGGCGAGCGACCGCACTACCTCGAGCACGTTGCGCCCGGTGCGGCTGCGCCAACCGTTGACGACCAGCTCTCCCCGACGCGCGTCCACGGCGGCGATCACCCGCTCGCGTGGCAGCTCTCGCAAGACCTCGGGCGTCGCGGCGGTACCGATCACCACCTGTGCCGCGCCCGCATCGAGCCAGGCGAGCGCCGTCGCCACGTCGCGAACCCCGCCGCCCACGCGGCAGCGGCACCGCCGCACCATCGCCTCGATGACGGCGCGGTTCGAGCCTCGTCCCAAGGCCGCATCGAGGTCCACCACGGCCACCTCGCCGGCCAGCGCGAACTCCTCGAGACGCTCCAGGGGGTCCCCGCCGTCCAACCCGAACTCGCGCCCCTGCCGGAGCTGCACTGCGCGGCCGTTCATGACGTCAATGCTCGGTACGATCATACCCGCACCGCGATGCCGCGCGCCGTGAGTCCGCGTTTCAAGTCGGTCACCGTCGTATCGTGATCGTGCAAGATCGAAGCCGCGAGCACGGCGTCCGCACCCGCCCGGAACGCCCGCGCCGCGTCGTGCACCGAACCGATGCCCCCCGAGGCGATCACCGGGACGTGCACGGCGGGTCGCACGGCCTCGAGCAGGTCCAGATCCGCGCCCCGGCGGGTGCCGTCGCGGTCCCAGCTCGTGAGCAAGATCTCGCCCGCTCCGAGGCTCGTCCCCTGCGCCGCCCACTCGACCACGTCGAGGCCGGTCCGCTCGCGACCGCTCAGCGTGACCGGTTCCCACCGGCCCCCGGCGCGACGCGCGTCTATGGCCAGCACCACGCACTGCCGACCGAACTCCGCCGCCAGCTGTCGGAGCAGCTCGGGTCGCGCCACGGCCGCCGTGTTGACGCTCACCTTGTCGGCGCCGGCGTCGAGCAGGCGGCGCGCGTCTTCCACGCCGCGCACGCCGCCACCGACGGTGAGCGGAATCGCCAGCACCGTGCGCACCTGCCGCACGATCTCGACCTGGGTCGCGCGCCCTTGCGGTGCAGCGGCGACGTCGAGCAGGACCAGTTCGTCCGCCCCCTGGCTCTGGTACTCGGCGGCCAACGCCGCAGGGTCGCCTGCGTCACGCAGCCCCTGAAACCGCACGCCCTTCACCACACGCCCAGCGCAGACGTCGAGACACGGTATGATCCGTCGCGCCAGCCCCGGAGCGGGCCGCACCGTCCTGGTGGCGAGCGGTCGGGGCACCTGCTCCAACCACCGGCGCAGCAGGTCCTGGCCCCAGCTGCCCGACAGCTCAGGGTGAAACTGACACGCCACCACGGGGCCGTGCTCGAGCCCCGCGACGAAGGCTTCGCCGTGCAGAGTCCAGCTCGCCTCCATGCCATCGGGCGGGGCGGTAAGCGCGTACGAGTTGGCGAAGGCCGCGTAGCCGCTGGTGATCCAGCGTGCCGCGGTCGGCGCCTCCACCCAGTTCCACCCCAAATGCGGCACGCGCGCGCCGCGTGGCAGGCGCCGGCAAACGCCAGAAATCACCCCTAACCCGGGGACGCCGGGGCTTTCGTCGCTGGCGTCAAGCAACAACTGCATGCCGAGGCAAATCGCGAGCGTCGGTCGCCCGGTGTCCACGGCGTCGAGCACCACTCGGTCGAGTCCACTGGCGCGCAGCGTGGCCATGCCGGCGCCGAACGCGCCCACGCCCGGCAGCACCAGGTGCTCATCCGATCCCAACGAGCGGGGCGCTCGCAGCATCGCCACCGTGGCGCCCAGCCGCTCGAACGCCCGCCGCACCGACGCCAGGTTGGCGACGCCCGTGTCGATGATCGCCACCCGCGTCATCGGGTCAGCGTCCCCTTGAGCGACGGCACGTCGTCGTAGCCCGAGTCGCGCACCGCTTGCCGCAGCGCCAAGCCCGCCGCCTTGAACGCCGCCTCGGCCTTGTGGTGATCATTGGCGCCGCGCAGCACGTCAACGTGGAGCGCGGCCCGCGCCGCCGTCGCGAACGACGCGAGAACGTGCGGGATGTTCTCGCCCGCGAGCGTCCCCAGCGTTTCCCGGCGCAAGCGCAATCGCACGGCGCTGAACGGCCGCCCGGAGAGATCCACGGCAACCCGGGCGAGTGCCTCATCCAGCGGGGCCAACGCCCAGCCGAACCGCTCGATGCCGCGCCGCTCCCCGAGGGCCTGGTCCAGCGCAGCGCCGAAGGCGAGCGCGCAGTCTTCGGCGGTGTGATGATCGTCCACCGCGAGATCGCCGGTGCACGTCAGCCTGAGATCGAACCGCGCATATCGGGCGAGCGAGCTGAGCAAGTGGTCCAACATGCCGATCCCGCTGGCGATGCTGGTCGCGCCACGCCCATCGAGCCCCAACTCGACGGCCACGGTGGTCTCACCGGTCCGGTGCGTGACGCTCGCACGACGCCCGCTCATGGGAGGAGTTCCGAGATCCGCATGGCCGCTTCCAGCACCGCGGCCGCACCGGCCCCACGCAAGACGGTTTCCCACGTCGTGCGATCGGCGGCCGGTGGCACCGCGCCGATGGGAAGGACGCCCGCGGCTCGCGCCGCGCGCATGTCGTCAGGCGTGTCCCCCACGAGCCAGGCGCGGCTCGCGCCCAGGCGCTTGAGGGCGAGTCGCACCGGCTCGGGCGACGGTTTGCTCGGGGCGTCGTCCATCGTGACCAGCGTGGCGAAGCATCCCGCGATGCCGTGCCGCTCGAGAAACCACACCGCCTCGTCGCGCGGCCGCCCCGTGACGATGCCCAGGCGGCATCGCGCGGCGAGCCGGCGGAGCAACTCCGGCGGAACGAGCAGGCGTTCCCGCTCCCGCAAGCCGGGCCTGTCGCCGCCGAGGTAGAGCTGTTGAAAGCGCGCGCGCACCGCGTGGAGCGGCACCGTCACGCCGCGCGCCGCGAGCAGTCGCTGCGTCACGAGCCAATCGTTGGCGGCATCGCCCACCGCCCGGGCCGCGTGGGCGTCGCACCGCGTGACGGTCACACCGAACGCCGCCGCGGTCTGCTGGATGCATGCGTCGTACGACTCGCCGGCGTCCGCCACCACTCCGTCGAGATCGAATAACAGCGCCTCCGGCTCGAACACGACCCGCAAGGCCTCGACCAGTCGCGCGAAATCGTTCTCCTTGCCCGGGAGGCTCACGCGCAGTGCGCCGTCCAGGTCGGGCCGGCTGGAGAAGTCCCGCAGCAACACGCCGAGCGCGCCAAGCGCGTCGCGCACGAACGCCGCGCGCGCGCCCAACCGGGCGAGCACGAAGCTCGCCTGTGACGGCGTCGCGCCGGCGTCGTACCGCCTGAGGAGTTCGGTCAGCTCGGTCCGCTCGCGACGCACGCGGGCCACGTGTGCCGCGACCTCCTTGCCGCCCGTGGTGAGGCGTTCCGCGGCGGCGGCGAGCGACGGGGCTGCCACAGGGTAGGGGGCGCCCGCCGCCCGCAGCCGGCGGATGACGGCGGGGCTCGCCACCGCATATCCCACTCGACACCCGGCGAGCCCCCACGCCTTGGACAGGGTGCGGGCCACTGCGACGTTGTCGAACGCGAGGGCGGCGTCGGTGAGATCCTGGTCGGCGTACTCGACATAGGCATGATCGAGCAGCACCAGCGCGCCGGTGGCGCGCGCCACGCGCGCGAACTCGTCGGCGCTTACGACCGCGCCCGTCGGGTTGTTCGGTGACACGATGGCCGCGAGGCCGGTGGCGTCGTCCAGGGCGTCAAGGAACGCCTCCAACGGGAACCGGCCGGTCGGCCACGCCACGGGCTTGAGTTCCCCACCGGCGAGCAGGGCGTAGCGCTCCAACATTTGGAACGCCGGCGCCGGATAGACCAGGGTCCGGCCGGGAACCAGCGCCGCGCGGCAGCAGCGGTCAATCACGTCATCCGCACCCGCCGTCACCAGCACGCGCTCCGGGCTCACGCCGAGCCGCTCCGCCACAAGGGCTTCGACGGCCCCGGCGTCGGGATAGCGGTGCAGGTCTGTGGGCGTGATGCGGCGCAGCGCGCGCAACACCGCCGGGGACGGCGCGGGACCTTCATTGCGGTCGAGCAACAGCACATCGTCCCGCGTCGGTCCTCGGGTTGCGTATGGCGCGTCCAGCACTGCGCTGCGCGCGGTCATGGAACGAGCTGCGACAGCGCGGACACCACCACGTCCGTCGCGCCCGCCGCCTTGACCGCCGGGATCACCTGCGGCAGTAAGCCCTTGGGAACGGCCGCGCGCACCGCAAAGCCGCCGTCGCCGTAGAGCGGCGCCACGGTCGGCTGCCGCATGCACGGCAGCACGCCAATGACTCGCTCGAGCACCGACGCCGAGGCGTTGACTTCCACCATGACGCGCTGGCGCGCCTCGATCACGCTGGCCAACAGCAGTCTGATCGCCTCGATGCGCTCGCGCTTGGCCTCGTCGCGCCAGGCGTGCGGGCTCGCATAGAGCCTGGTGGACGACCGGAGCAGCGTGTCCACCACCGTGAGGCGGTTCACGTCGAGCGTCGCGCCCGTAGCACGGCAATCCACGATCACGTCGGCGTCTTCCGGCGGAAAGACTTCGGTGGCGCCGTAGGAGCGCACGCACACCGCGTCCAGCCCCCGATCTGCGATCCAGCGCCTCGTGAGGCACTCATATTCGGAGGCAACGATCAAGCGGCGCGGCGGCAGCCCGCCGTCCGCCGACAGCTCCGCCGGCACGGCCGCGACGATCTCGACGGGATCGAGTCCCGTGTCCAACACTTCGACGAGGCCGCCGTCCAGCTCAGCCACCCAGTCCGCACCGGTGAACCCGACGTCGCGGCTTCCGACGGTGAGCATCTCCACGATGTTTTGTGGCTTCAGAACCTTGGTCTCGACATGCGGCAAGGAGACAACGGGCCGATACCCGCGTGCCGTGGCCGCCACACGGATGCCCGCGGCGTCCAAGAGTGCGACCACTGCGGCCTCCATGCGCCCCTTGGGGAGAGCCATACGAAGTGTGACTGCTGCCTGGGTCATTGCTGCTCCGGTTCTCGGTGTGCCGGAGCCTCAGCGGACGGGCGGGTGCGGACAAAAACGCCAACGCCGGCCACTGAGGCCGGCGTTGGTTGCGTGCGATATCAGTCCAGCCTGACACCACCAGCTACACCCCGACGGCCTCCCGGGCGGAGTGGTGATGATGGTGCCGGCCTTGGACGCGTGTCGTCATTGGGCGACCAATCTGGCAGCGGGGCGTCACCCTGTCAACCCCGCCATCGTAAGGCCGCGGTCACGCGTCTTGTCCAGCGATCCTACGTCTAGTGCGTGCTACTGACGCCATGATCGCCCCCCTGCCGGCGGCGGGCGTCCGGTGCACGCCCGCCAGTGGCGGGCCTGCCAAAACCTCATGAACGGGAGTCCGTCTGGGAGCGCGCCGAGCGGTATCGGCGGATGATGCGGGCGAAAGACCACCGGCGTGTCTGGGCCCGCGGCAAGGCCATCGGCGAGGACCGCTCCCGCATCGCCCGGGTGCTCAAGGTCCTCGAAAAGGCGCACCGGGACCCCGACCCGATTGCGACGCAACGAACCCGTGTTCCCCCCAGAGAGCCACGTCGCGAATCGCCCTCGAGCGAGCCTGGCACCATAGTTGACGTTACGTCAACCCCTTACTACAGTCCCCCGCAGCGTAGAGCCCAGGAAGCGGCGTCGCCCCGCCGAGGTCGGTGTGGACGCCGCCCATCATGTAATGGACCACCGGCCGCACCGGGATCAGCTCGTGCACCGGGTCGAGGTGCTCGTACTTGAGGCACAGCTCACGCACGAACGGGATCTTCGCCTCGATCACGCGCTCACCCGGGTGCCGCCGAACGCGCGAACGGCGACGTGCCCGTCCGGCTCCCGGTTCCAGGGGCAGCCCCAGTGCTCCAATCGGAGCATCTCCTCGGGCGCCTCGCGCACGAACGCCTCCACAGCGTCCTGGTCGCAGAGCCAATCCCCGCCGCTGATCGTGTCGTACGCGTGGAAATCGAGGGTGTCGTCCCGCTTGATGACCGCGGCAGCCCCGCCCTCGGCGGAGACGGTGTGACTCCGCATGGGGTACACCGCCGAGAGGAGGGCCACGCGCAGCGCGGGGTC
>CAZVKD010000155.1:0-7555 GCA_964627675.1 uncultured Gemmatimonadaceae bacterium | reverse complement strand
ACCCCCACCCATCTCGCCGCGCTCCGGAGCCGTTGCGCGAATCGCTCCCTCTTGCCATGGTTGCCGGTGGCGAGGCCCATGAACGATACCACACCGGGCGATTTCGAGACGTCCTCCCTGGTCCCCGAACCCGCGGGGCTGTTCACCTTCGAGGAATACCGGCGGGCGCTGTCGCTGGTGTTGCCGGAGGAGGAGGCGTACCACGTGGCCGCGGCCGTGGCGGCCACCGATGACGGCAGCCGGCCGGGCGAACGCACCACCTACGGCGAAGAGCTGCTCGACGACTGCCTGATCTTGCTCTCCTTTCTCTCGCCGGATCTGGCCCTGCGGGTCGAGCGCTACCGCACCGAGCGGCGCGATGAGCTGGCGCGGTTCGGTTTTGGGCAGGAGCGGCTGGATTCCAAGGAGCGCCGCTACCGGCGGCGCCGCGAGGAACTGGAGCAGCGGCTCAGGGCGGAAGGGAAGTTCCCCGGCTAGGCCTCCGGGGCCGGCGCGGGCGGCGCGGGCGGCGCGGCCGGCGCCTCCCGCGCGGCCCGGCGCTCTCCGCGTTTGAGACTCCACTTGAGCGCGGGCGGCGTGGCCATGGTGGTGACGATCACCATGATCACGACCGCCGAGAAGATGCCCTCATCCACGATCGGCTCGCCGCCGATCATCAACCCCAACCCGATGCTCGCGAAGATCAGCCCGACCTCGCCCCGCGGGACCATGCCGATGCCGATGGAGAGCTTGTCGAGGCCGAGCCCCAGGGCGCCCAGCGAGCACACCTGCTTTCCCGCAATCGCGGCGAGCGTGAGGACTGCGGCCAGCCCCAACACGTCGAGCCGGAGGAACGCCGACAGGTCCACCCGCATCCCCATGACCACGAAGAAGACGGGCACCAGGAAGGTGGAGATGGGGTGGACCAGATGCTCCAGAGCTTGCTCGCCCCGGCGGCTGAACTCGGCGAAGTGCACGTCTTCGAGGATCAAGCCCGCCGCGTAGGCCCCCACGATGGGCGCGAGCCCGATGGCGGACGCGAGGTAGGCCAGCACGAAGCAAAACACCAGGGCCGCGGCCAGGAGCACGCCGCGGCCGCGCAGGCGTGAAACCAGTCGAAACAGCTGCGGCGAGAGGTACACGCCGAGCGCCAGGGAGCCGAACAGGAACCCCACGGATTTGCCCACCAGCAGCGCGATCTCCCCGTAGGAGAGCGTGCCGCCCGCGTCGGCCGCGGTGATGACGGCGGACACGAGGGCGAGGATCACCAGGCCGAGCACGTCGTCAATCACCGCCGCGCCGAGGATGACCCTGGCTTCCGGAGACCTGGAGCGGCCGAGGTCCTGGAGCACGCGCGCCGTGATCCCCACGCTGGTGGCCGTGAGCGTGGCGCCCAGGAACGCGTGCACGTAGGGACTGCGGACCGGTAACAGCAGGGCGCCGACGCCCCAGCCCAAGCCGAACGGCGCCGCCACGCCCAGCACCGCGACCAGCAATGAGGGCAGGCCCACGCGCAGCATGTCGGGAACCGTGGATTCCAGCCCGACCTCGAACAACAGGATGACCACGCCGAGCCGCGCGAGGATGTCCACCGTGGGATCGCTCTCGATCCCGGCGAACCAGCCGATGCCGGCGAGATCGAGACTTCCGAGCACAACGCCCGCCACCAGTTCCCCGAGCACCGCGGGCTGGCCCATCCGCGCGGCGAGGTCGCCGGCGAGCTTGGCCGCGGCCAGGATGACGGCGAGCGCGAACACCACGGGCGTGACGGGGTCGGCGTGCTCGCCCGCGGGCGCCGCGCCGAGCAACGAGGGCGCCAGCGCGACGATCATGACCATCAGGAGCAGTGGACGAACCCGGCGTGGACCTGCCGCCAACCCGGCCTCCGGTCGTTCAACCGTGGAGGATGGCGGCCCGACCACCCAGGTCCTGCAGCGCGGCGGCGCTGCACCCTTGCCTGCGAGGAACGATTGTAGGGTTGGAGTATCGCCCCGACCCCGGAGGCCGGGCAAGGTCGCCGGCCGGCAAACCCGACTAGAGGTAGCGCAGGTACAGGTACACGTGGGCCAGAGCGATGCTGAGCAGCGTCAGCGGGAAGGCCTGCCGGGTGTAGGTCATGAAGCGGAACGGGATCCCCTGGCGCTCGGCCAGGCCGGCCACCGTGAGGTTGGCGCTGGCGCCGATCAGCGTGCCGTTGCCGCCGAGGCAGGCGCCCAGCGACAGCGCCCACCACAGCGGCTCGATCGCTTCCCGGCCGCCCATGCCGGGTGCCAGGCTCTCGATCAGCGGGACCATGGTGACCACGAACGGGATGTTGTCCACGATGGCCGAGAGGATGGCGGACACCCAGAGGATGGTGACCGTCGTGAGCGCCAGGTCCCCGCCCGTCCAACCCAGCACTTTCTCCGCCAGCAGGCGCAGCAAACCGGCCCGCTCCACGCCCGCCACGACGATGAACAACCCCATGAAGAAGAACAGCGTGATCCACTCGACGTCGCCGAAGCGCGCGTGAATCCGGTGAGACTGATCCTCGGCCTTGTGCGGCCAGTTCTCCAGCAGCAGCAGGACGGCGGCGCCGAACATGGCGATGGTGCCGGCTTCCAGGTGGATCTCGCGGGCCAGCACGAACGCGGCGATCACGGCGGCCAGCACGCCGAGGCAATGGCGCAAGAGGACCGGGTCGGTGATGGCGTCACGCTCGTTCATGGCGAGCACCCGGGCCCGGTCTTCCGGCGCGGCCTCGAGGTGGCGCCCGTACACGAGATGGAGGATCCCCGCCGTGACGGCCAGGATGACCAGGATCACGGGGGCGAGATTCACCACGAACTCATTGAACGTGAAGCCCACCGCCGAGCCGATCACGATGTTGGGCGGATCCCCCACCAGCGTGGCGGTGCCGCCGATGTTCGACGCGATGATCTGCGCGAACAGGAAGGGATAGGGAGGCACCTTCAGCTCGCGCGTGATCGCGATGGTCACGGGCACCACCAGCAGCACGGTGGTCACGTTGTCCAGCAGGGCGGAGATGCCGGCCGTGGCGAGCGAGAGCGCGAGCAGGATGCCGGCGGGGCTCGCCTTGACCTTCTTGGCGGACCAGATGGCGACGTACTGGAACATGCCGCTCTGCTTGGTGACGCCCACGATGAGCATCATGCCGGCCAGCAGCATGATGGTATTGAAGTCCACGCCTTCGATGGCGGCCTCCTGATCGAGCACGCCCAGGACGATCATCAGCGAGGCGCCGATCCCCGCGACGAGGGCGCGGTTGACCCGCTCGGTCATGATGACGACATAGGTGGCCACGAGGAGGCCGGTGGAGACCCACAAGGGACTGAGCCCGAAGACCGCTCGCGGGACCCACTCGTTCGATTGCATGTGGCGTTTCAGGGTGGTCGAAGGCGCCCGCAGGATAACCGCGGGCCCGCCATGCGGCCAGCCGGGTGGGTCCATTCTGAAGGACGATTAACGCAAGCGCCTGGCCAGAGAGCCCGCCCAGGTTGCCCGGCCGCCGGGTTGGTGGCCGGGGGACGAGTGGGTAGGTTGCAGGTCCATGCCGCTGCCGTTCACGCCATCGGACGCGCTCACGCTCGGCGTCGAGCTGGAAGTGCAGGTGATTGACCCGGCGACCCTCGATCTCACGCCGGCCGCGCCCCGCCTGTTCGCTCGGCTGGGCGAGGACCGGCACGTCAAGGCGGAGCTGTTTCAGTCCATGGTGGAGGTGAACACGGGCATCTGCCGCAATGCGGTGGACGCCGGGCGGGACCTGCTCGACGCCCTGGCGCGGTTGCGCGCGGCCTGCGCGGCCGAAGGCGTGGTGCTGGCGGGAGCCGGCTCCCATCCGTTCGCCAAGCACCGTGAACGCCTGGTGTACCCCGCCGAGCGCTACGCCACGCTGATTGATCGCAATGCCTGGATCGCCCGGCGGCTCATGATCTTCGGCGCGCACTACCACCTGGGCATGCCCGACGGCGAACGCGCCTGGCAGGTGTTGAATGGCCTGCTCTGGTACCTGCCGCATTTCTTGGCGCTCTCGGCCAGCTCGCCGTACTGGCAGGGGAGCGACACCGGGCTCGCGTCCTCCCGCATCACGATCTTCGAAGCGCTCCCCACGGCCGGGCATCCCTGCACCTTCCCCGACTATGCGGCGTTCGAGGCGTTCTACGACGCCATGATCGCGTCGCGGGCCATTTCTTCCATCAAGGACGTCTGGTGGGACCTCAGGCCCCATCCCGATTATGGCACCATCGAGCTTCGGATCTGCGACGGCACGGCCACCATCGGCGAGGCGGTGACGCTCGGCGCGTTGGCCCACGCGCTGGCGGCCCACCTGCTGGCGCGGGTGGAGGCGGCGGGGCGGATCGCACCGCCGCCGGAATGGATTCTCCGGGAGAACAAGTGGCGGGCATCGCGCTGGGGCCTGGAAGCCAACCTGATCCTCGATGCCGCCGGCCGCAGCGCGCCGCTCAAGGAGGAAATCGAGCGGCTGGCCGCGGAGCTGGAGCCGGTCGCCCGGGCGCAGCGCGCGCACCAGGAGTTCAAGCGCCTCGCGGGGATGCTGCGGCGACCCAGTTACCAGCGGCAGCGCGCCGTGTTCGACGATCGGAAATCGCTGGAAGCCGTGGCGCGCGCGCTGGTGGAGGAGTTCACCGAGGACGCTGCTTGAGGGGCCTGCCGGCGGCGTGAGGCCGGCGTTCCCGCGGGCCAGAGCCGGCCGGTGGCCGCTCGGGCCCGCGCGGGATAGTTTGGTCCGGTCCCACCCCGGGGAGTGCGATCGCCATGAGTACCCGCCGTCTCAAGGCCGAGGATCGTGTTGACTGGCTCCGCCTCAGGCGGCAGCTCTGGCCCGCGCTGGAGGAGCGGCGCCACGCGGCGGAAGTCCGCGCCATGCTGGCGGACGAGGCGCGCTTCGCCGCGTTTGGCTACCACGCCTCCGGTGTGCTCGCCGGCTTCGTGGAAGCCTCGCTCCGCGAGCGCCCTGACGTGCTGCCGCTGGGCCGCATGGGTTACATCGAGGCGCTGTTCGTGGCGCCGGAGTATCGGGGCAAAGGCGTGGGACGGGGGCTGCTCCAGGCCGCGGAGCGATGGGCCGAAGCGTGCGGCTGCGAGATCATGGGTTCGGACGCCGAGCTGGGCAATCGGGCGGGCGTGGAGATCCACCGCAGGCTGGGCTATCGAGAGGCTGCTCGCATCGTGCGGTTCCAGAAGGCCGACTGGATCCCCAACTACGAAATGGGGGTCAGGCCCCCGAAGCCCCGCCGGCGGGCGGCCACTACTCCCACGCCGTGGTGCATGACGGGCTGGTGTTCGTGGCCGGCCAGCTGCCGATTGATCCCGCGAATCCCAAGGCGCCTCCGGGCTCGATCGAGCAGCAGACCGAGCGCGCCCTGGCGAACGTGGCGGCCATCCTCGAGGCGGCAGGCAGCGGACTGGATCGTGTCCTGCAGATGACTATCTACATCTCCGATATCTCGCTTTGGGGAGCGGTGAACTCGGCGTACGCGCGGGTCATGGGCGAGCACAGGCCGGCGCGCGCCGTGGTGCCGGTCAAAGAGCTGCACTACGGGTATCAGATCGAGATCCAGGCGATTGCGGCGGTTGGCGATGGGCGATGAGCGGTCGGCGATTCTCCATCGGCATCAGGCGTGGCCGGGTGGAGCGCGCTGCCCGGCGGCCCTCGGCGGCCAAGGCGTGCTCGCGGGCCGCCACAACGTCCTGCCGAAAGGTCAGGCTGAGCGCGAGGGTGAAGCGATGATGGCGACAGGAATGGTTGCGGGGTTCCGGCTGGCGGGGCTGGTCGGCGTCATGCTGCTGGCTGTCGTGGCGGAATTGCCCGCTCAGACGTTTCTGCGGCCGATGGACGGAGATTCGGGGCTTCCCATCGGGACGGTGCGCGGCGAGCGGAGCAGCCGGCTGGTGATCCGCGGCGCCACCGTTCTCTCCGGCAGAGGCACGCCTAACTCCCCGCGCGCCATGCCGCCCGAGGGGCCGGTGGACGTGGTGATCGAGGGCAACACCATCGTGGACATGGTGCCGATGGATCCGGTCAACCGGGCGGGCGCGGGCCCCGGCTTCCAGCGGCCCACCGGGGACCGGATCATTGACGCCACCGGGTTGTTCCTCATGCCGGGCCTGATCGAGATGCACGCGCATCTGCCGCGCGACGGCGGCGAGCTGGGCCCGCAGGCGCTGGAGTACAGCTACCGCCTGTACCTGGGTCACGGGGTCACCGCCGTGCGGGACGCCGGCACCGGGGCGGGTTTGCGGGCCATGACCGAGCAGCGGCGGCTCTCGGCGGCCAATCAGATCGTGGCGCCGCGTCTCGTGCTGTGCCAGCGCTGGCCCTTGCCGTTGCGCGAGTGGGACGAGGGCAACACCCCGGAGAAAGCGCGCGCCATGGTGCGCGGGTTCAAGGAGCAGGGCGCCGACTGCGTGAAGGTGAGCAAGAGCCCGGGGCAGTACCCGGACGTGCTCCAGGCCATCGCCGCCGAGGCCCAGGCCCTCGGCATGTTCGTGATGGTGGACCTCAAGGTGTCGGAGACCGATGCCGTGGTCGCCTCCAGCGCGGGTGTGCGGAGCATCGAGCACTGGTACGGCGTGCCGGACGCGGCGCTCATGGGGACGCAGAGCTTCCCGCCCGACTACAACTACTGGGACGAGCTGGACCGCTTCCGCTGGGCGGGCCGGTTGTGGGAGGAGGCCGACCAGTATCCCGAGCGGATCGGCAAGGTGATTGACCTGATGATCGCCAACGGCACCAACTGGGACGTGACGCTGGTGCCCTACGAGAAGAACCGCGACGTGTGGCGCGGGGTCACGTTGCCCTGGCGTGAGACGTTGATGCATCCGGTCATGCTGGAGGCGGGGCCGGATTCCACGGTTCACGGCTCGTATCATCGCGAGTGGAAGACATCGGACGAGATCGCCTGGCGCCGGAACTTCCAGATCTGGATGCGGTGGGTGCGCGAGTATCACCGGCGGGGCGGGTTGCTCACCGCCGGGAGCGACGAGGGGGAAGTGGGCGGCATCCAGATGATCCGCGAGCTGGAGTTGCTGCAGGAGGCGGGGATTCACCCCATTGACGTGATCAAGGTGGCCACCACCAACGCGGCGCGGGTGCTGGGGTGGGAGCGGCACTGCGGTGTGCGGGTGGGGTGTGTGGCGGACCTAACGGTGGTGAACGGCAACCCGATAGACAATTTCAAGGTGATGTACGGCCGGGGCTACGGGTTTGCCGGGATCGTGCCGCGCGGGGAGCGCTCCCGTCACGGGGGTGTGCTCTGGACCATCAAGGACGGTGTGGCGTACGACGCGCAGGCGCTCTTGCGCGAGGCCGAGTGGTACGTGGCGCAGGAGAAGAAGCGCGTGGCTAAAACGACAACGAATTAATTCGTCGTCCCCGCATGCCGGCGCGCCATGGCCTCCAACCCGGCATTCAACTCGGCGGCCGTGAACCAGCGTCCGCGCGCCATCACGCCCGCGCGCTTCGTGATGTTACCGAGATCGGCGAGCGGGTTCGCGTCCAGCAATACGAGATCAGCGCGCTTGGCCAACGGCGGACAGGGCTGGCGGATGACAT
>CAZVKD010000154.1:0-7581 GCA_964627675.1 uncultured Gemmatimonadaceae bacterium | reverse complement strand
CTGGGCCACGGCGCGTTGGATCTCGCCCTCGGCCGCGCCGCGGGGGTCGGCCAGCCTGGCGTTCAGCTGCCGGAACTCGTCCAGGCGGGCCAGGTTGGCCGGTGAAGAGATGAAGAGCACGAGGAACGGATTCCCCATCGTGCTGGGGCCCAGGTCCACGACCCGCATGCGGTCGCTCTCGCGCTCGAGCAACCGGTAGTACTCCACCAGCCTGTCCCAGCGCGCGAGCTTGCGGTCCTCACCCATCCGGAAACCGAAGAACCGCTCCGGAGACGTGATCGCTCGACCCTGGGCGAGCGCCGGGCGCGAGGCCGACGCCGACGCGGCGAGCGCGGCCGCCAGCAGGACGGCGACGGACCGATGCGGCAGGCGATACCTGATCATACGGGACTCCTGGAGCCGTGAGCTTGAAACGGAGGGGGAACGCCTGAAGGTGGAGCGACGATGGGCAGGTGTCAACGCTGCCGCGCCGCTCCTATTGCACGCCGCCGGCCACGTTCGCAGGTTTCGCGTACTCCTGACACAGGCGGACGCTCCCCCGTGTGGAGTTCTCCGGCCCCCGCGCGAGTCGCGCTGGCAGTATTGACCCTGCTGGGCGGCGGGTGCGCCTTGGGTGATCTGTTCGAGGCCGCGGGCGCCCGGGACGTGGTGTTCCAGTACACCGGCCCGACCCAGCTTCGCGCCGGGGATCGGGCCCCATTCTCCGTCAGCGCGCGCGTGGGCGGGCAGCCGCTCGTCCAGGCCAGGCTCCTCCTCCGCAGCCTGGACACCGCCGTCGTGGCCCTCACCACGGGTCGCGATTCCCTCGTGGCGAAGCGACCCGGCCAATCCGGCCTTCGCATCTGGCTCGAGGACTCGTTTCTCACGGGGGACTACCCGGACACCATCATCCAGTTTCGGGTGCAGGGCGGCGGTCCGGCGTCGAACCGGCCGTGAGATGCTTTCGCTGCGGGGCTCCGGTCCCCGACGAGCTGCGGTTCTGCGGACACTGCGGCGCGCCCATGCAGGACCCGGCGTCCAACACCGTCGTGGTGCACTCGGACTCCAGCGGCCTGATTGACCGCATTCGCCTCACGTTGTCCGGCGATTACGAGGTCGAGACCGAACTGGCCAGGGGCGGGATGGCCGTGGTGTACAAGGCTCGGGAGATCGGCCTCGGGCGAATGGTGGCGCTCAAGGTGCTGTCGCCGGAGCTGGCCGCCCACATGCGCGCGGCCGAGCGCTTCAAGCGCGAGGCGCGGGTGGTGGCGGAACTGGACCATCCGAACATCGTGCCGGTGTATCGGGTGGGCCAAATCGGCGACGTGCTGTTCATCGCGATGAAGTTCATCGAGGGCCGCCCGCTCGGACAGATCGTAGAGGCCCAGGGGGCCCTGCCCGTTCCCGTGGTGATACACGTACTGCGCTCGGCGGCGCGCGCGCTGGAGTACGCGCACGAGCGCCAGATCGTCCACCGGGACGTCAAGGGCGACAACATCCTGGTGGACGGGGAAGGCCGCGCGTTGATGACGGACTTCGGCGTGGCATTGCGCGCCGCGGACGTCACGCTCACCACCGACGGGTCGGTGATCGGCACGCCGGCGTTCATGAGCCCGGAGCAGTGCGCCGGCAAACGCGCCGGCCCGCAGAGCGATCAGTACGCGCTGGGCGTCGTGGCGTTCTCCATGCTGGCCGGGGCGGCGCCGTTCGCTTCCGAAACCCTCGCCGGCTACATCCAGCACCACCTGGCAACGCCGGCGCCGGACCTGCGTCAGGTGCGGGACGACATTCCCGAACCCCTGGTGCGGGTGGTGAGCCGGGCGCTCGCCAAGGCACCGGGAGATCGGTTCGCCACCACTCGGGCGATGCGCGAGGCCCTCGAGGCCATCCCGTTGTCCCCCGAGCAGGAAACCGAGGCCCGGGAGACGCTGCGCCGCCTGGCCCAGGGCGCCGAACTGGCCCGCGTGAGCGCGCATTTCGTGCCGCCCGTGGCCGGTGCGCGCACGCTGGTCATGCCCCGGGAACGCCGGCGACGACGGCGCGTCGCGATCGCTGCCGCCGCCGGCGCGGCCCTCGCCGCCTCCGCCGTGCTGTGGGCCAGGGCCCGGCAGGCCGTGCCGCCTGCCACGGTCGGCAATCGCCCGGACTCGGTGAGTCTCACCCTGCTGGGCCAGACGGTGGCGGACCGGGAAGGGATGGCCGCCGCACCGGCGGCGACAGCGCTCGAGCGGGCCGCTCCATCGGCCTTGCCCGCGGCAACCGGGCGGCTCCGCATCTCGGTGGTTCCCGGTGGCGCCGAGATCCTGGTGGACGGGCACCGCGCGGGCCAGGGCGGGTGGTTCGATTATCGCTTGCCGGCCGGCCGGCGCCGGATTCGTGCCGCGGCGCCCGGGTACCTGCCGTGGGACACCGTGGTCAACGTGGCGCAGGACTCGCTCCACAACCTCGGCCGAGTCACGCTCCGGCCGCGCGAGGACGGCTGGTGAGAGCCCTGCTGGTTCTCGGCACGCTGTGGCTCGTCTCCCCGAGTCTTTGGGCGCAGGACAGCACCAGCGCCGCGCTGAACCGGGCCCGCCGCCTGTATGAGGAACTCAACGTCGAGCGAGCGCTGCCACTGTTCCGCCTGGTGGTCTCGCCGCAGTGGCGCTACCCGATTACCGACGCGCAGCGGGCCGAGGCGTACAAGTACATCGGGGCGGCGTTCGTCTTGCTCGGCCAGCCGGATTCCGCGCGGCGCGCGTTTCAGGCGGCGATTACCCGGGACCCGTTCACCGACCTCGACGCGGTGGAGTTCGCGCCGGCGCAACGCAACGCCTTCGACGCGGCGCGCCGGGGAACGTTCATCGTGGCGAGCCGCCCGGTCACCGAGCAGCGCGCCGACGTGCGAACCGAGCGGATCGCGTTCACGGTGGTCACCACCCACGCCGCCAACCTGCGCGCCGCCCTTCGCCCGAGCGGCGGCGAGGCGTTTGTCATCCTCGACGCCGAGAGCGAGGGAGCGCGGCAGATCCTGTGGAACGGGCTCATGCGGGCGGGTGAGCTGGCACCGCCGGGGCGCTACGAGTTACGCCTGATCGGACGAAGTCGTCTGCTCGCGCGCACCGACTCGACCAGCGTGTTCTTCGACGTGGCCCACCAGCAGCCCGCGCTAGAGGACACGTTGCCGGATCTCGATCGCACGCGGCGCCTGCCGGAACGGCTGGCCGGCTCCAGGCCGTGGGCCGAGCTTGGCAAAGGCGCGGGCGTGGCCGCCGGCGTGTGGCTGCTGAGCCAGGCCCTGGCCCACGACGCCCTGGGCTCGGGCCAGGCGATGGGCGCCCTCGCGGTGGGGGCCGCGGGGGTTACCTCCGGCGTGGTGGCGATGATCGCCCGGGGACGGCGTGCGGCGATCCCGGAGAACATCGCCGAGAATCGGCGGCGCGAGGCGGAGCGGCGGGCGGCGAACGAGGCCGTTCGGGCGCGGAACGCGGTCAAGCGCGCTGCGACCATCTTGGTCGTCACCCCCGCCGCCGGGGTGGTCCGCTGAGCGCGCCATTGCGGCGAGCCGCGCTCGCGGCGCTCGTGGTGTGGGCGCGCCCGGCCACGGCCCAGCTGTCGGTTTCGGGAAGCGCCGGCCTGTCACTCGCCGAACATCGGGTGGATGCGGGCTACGGCGTCGAGATCTCCGGCGGGGCGTTGGCTGGCGGGTCTGCCATCGCCCTGCTCCGCGAGCGGCTCGCGCTCTCGGTGCTGGCCCAGGCGGGGCGGCTGGAGCCCACCGCGGGGGCCATCCCGGAGCGCGAGATGGCCGAGCTTGGGTTGACGGCCGGGGCCAGAATCGTCCGTGGACTGTGGGCCACCGGTGGCGTGCGGTGGCGCACCTATGACGCCCCCATTGCGCTGCAACGCTGGCGATTCGTGGAGCTGGGCGCGAGCGCGCGCGTCTCGTTCGCCGCACCCGGCCTCGCCGCCCTCGCACGGGTCACGCTGCTTCCGTCCATCGCCGTCACGGGTGGCGGGGATCCCCACGCCACCGCGAGCGCCGCGGTCGGGGTCGAGTACTCGCCGGGACGGATCGGCGCGCAACTGCTGTACGGGCGCGAACGATTCGAGTTCCCGGCGCCGAGCCCGCTCGCCGCCCGGCGCCTGGAGCAGCTCTCGATGGTGATGCTGCGGGGAACCGTGCGGCTGCTAGGCGCCGGCGCCTGGGGCCCGTTCTGAGGCCAACTGGTTGAGGCGTTCGACCTCGGCCTGCGCCGCGAGAAGCCGTCTGACCTGATCGCTCAGCTCGCGCGCGGCGCCGAGATTTTCGGTAATGTTATCCAGCGTGACCGTGCCGGCCCGCAGGCGGAGCAGGTCCACGCGCAGCGTTTCCAGCGCCGCCACGGTTTGCGCCAGGCGGTCGGTGGCGGCCTTCCGCGCGTCGCGCAGCAGTTCCATCGCGCGCCGCCCGTCCTCATCCGCCTCCCCGGGACCCGCGCCGGCGAGCAGGCCGTCCAGCTCCCCGATGCGCTGGCGCATTCGTTGCGCGTCCGACTCGAGCGCTCGCACCACGCCCGGCAGATCGCCCAGCGCTTCCCGCGTGGCCTTGGGCAGCGCCTCGAACAACCCCTCCACCACCAGCCCGATGGCGACTTCGGTCGGCCGCTGGGTGAGCGCGGGGGCCTCGGTCCTCGCCTCGACGCCAATGCCCGCAAGCCGGAACAAGAACCGGCCGATCGCCCCGCGCCACATCTTCAGGCGTCGCTGCCCGCTGGTGTCGGTGCGCTTGTCGCCGCGGTACCAGGCCACCACGCCCGCGAGGGCCGACAGCAGTCCGCCGGCGGTGAGCGCCGCCCCGGGCATCCCCCCCACGCCGCCCAGTGAAATCATCGCGATCGCGGCGCCGATCCCGGCGGCGCCCCAGCGTCGCAAGCGGCGGGCTTCCGCCTCGTGCTCCTTCCCGAACAGGTGGACCAGTTCCTCTTCGCGTCGTTCCGCGTCCTGTTGCAGGCCCAGCAGGACGTCGTCTCGCCCGTACCCGGCCCGGAGCAGGCGGCGGGTGCTCAGCACGATCAAGGAAACCGGCACGGCGATCAGACCGCCGATCAACCCGAATCCGGCGAGCGTCAGAGCCGCCTCGCCGCTCAGGAACAAGGCCGCCAGAAGCCCCAACGTCCACGGGGCGGTGATGCCGATGACCAGCGCGCGGGTCTCATCCGCCTTGCGATCGGCGATGAACGCGCGCACGGCGGGCGGCCGTTCGTGGCGGCGCTCGAGCACGCCCCCCAACGCGTCGGTGACCTGCACGGCCTGCTGCACGCGGTCCGCGGGCGACTTGGCCAGCAGCCGGTCCACCAGGCTGGTCAATCCGACCGGCAGGCCGGGCGCCGCGCTGCGAAGGGGCGGCGCCGGGCGGGAGATCTGCTTCGCCAGAATGCCGGCGGGGGTGTCACCGTCGAACGGCACGACGCCCGAGAAGGCATAGAAGGCCACGATGCCCAGGGAATACAGATCGCTGCGATGGTCCACCGGCTCGCCGCGGGCCTGCTCCGGGCTCATGAACTGCGGTGTCCCCACCAGCTCGGCGGCGGCGCGTTCGCCCGGCGCCGCGCGGACCTGTGCGATGCCGAAGTCCGTCACCAGGGCGCGATCCGTGCCCGCCTCGAGCAGGATGTTCTCGGGCTTCACGTCGCGGTGCACCACGCCCTGCGCATGAGCGTATCCCAGCGCCCACGCCACCTCACGCAGTATGCGCGAGCCCACGGCGACCGGCAGCGGGCCCCGCGATTCCACGCGCTGGCGCAGCGTCTCGCCCTGGACGTAGGCCATTACGATGAACACGAACTCCCCCACCTCTTCCACGGCGTGGATGGGGACGATGTTGGGATGGGAGAGCCTGGCGGCCGTGCGCGCCTCGTGCAGGAAGCGGCTGCGGGTCTCCGGGTGCGAGGCCTGCGCCGGCGGCAGGAGCTTGATGGCGACGGGGCGTTCGAGCGCCACGTCGCGGGCGAGATAGACGATCCCCATCCCGCCCCGGCCGATCTCGCGCTCGATGGAGTACCGGCCGGCGACGGCCGCCTGGAGTACCAGCAGCTCGACGGGCGGAGACGGACCGCTCAAGGAGTCCGTCTCAAGCCGCTCAGCCCCATGCCCACCACCACCACCGTGACCGCCCCGATCACGTTGTGCCACAGAAAGGAAACATCCGGAGCGCCGAAGTTGACCGCGGCCACGGCGCTCATGCCGGCGATCAGGCCGACGAACGCGCCCGCGGCCCGCGCGCCCGGCACCATGGCCAGCAGGAACACGCCGAGGATCGAGCCGTAGAAGAAGGAGCCGAAGCGGTTCACCACCTCGATCAGGGACCCCAGCGTCGCGGCAAACGTCGCGACGACGCACGCGAACACGCCCCAGAACGCCGTGGCGGCCTTGGACACCGCCAGGTAGTGCGCATCGCTCGCCTGCGGCTTGAACCAGCGGCGATAAAAATCCACCACCGTCGCCGTGGAGAGCGAGTTCAGCTCGGCGGCGATGCTGGACATGGCCGCCGCCATCACCGCGGCGATGAAGATCCCCGCGAAGCCGAGCGGGAGCGCCGTCAGCACGAAGTGGGGGATGATGTAGTTCACGTCCCGCGGCTCCTCGCCCGTGACCCGGCGCGCTACCTCCAGGGCCTCCGTTCTCACCGCCACGACCTGGTGCTCACGCTCGCGGAAGACTGCCCGGACCGCGGACGTCCCCGGGCTGCCGTCTGGCGTCGCATCGGCCAGCGCATGCGCCGCGTCCGAGCGCGCCGCCAGCGCCTCGCGGTAGCGAGTGCTGAGTGCCTGGTACACGGCCGGCTCGCTGGTTCGAACCCGACTCTCGTGCGCGGGGTTGAAGAGCAGCGGCGGCGGCTGGAACTGGTAGTAGACGAACACCAGCACCCCGATCAACAGCACCAGCGCCTGGAGCGGGATCTTCCAGTACGCGCTCATCAGCAGCGAACTGCGGGCTTCGTCCACCGACCGGGCCGTGAAGTAGCGCTGCGCCTGGCTCTGATCGGTGCCGAAGTAGGACATGGCGAGGAACGTGCCGCCGATCACCCCGGACCAGAACGTGTACGTCTCCTTCGGGTTGAAGGAAAAATCGAACACCCGGGTCCGCCCGGCGGCGCCGGCGATCCGCAGCGCGTCATCCGGGCTCACGGGCAGCTGGACCAGCAGGACCGCCACCAGCGCCACGAGGCCGAAGACGATCAGCACCATCTGTTTCACGTCCACCCAGGTCACCGCCTGCACCCCGCCGATCATGGTGTAGAGCACGGTCGGGATCCCCATCAGGGCGACGGACCAGGCCATGTCCCAGCCGAAGATGGCCGAGAACACCACGGCGGGGGCGGCCACGATGGTCCCGCAAGACATGCCGCGCGACAGCAGGAACAGGAAGGCGGTGAGCGAGCGGGTCTTCGCGTCGAACCGGCGCTCCAGATATTCGTAGGCCGTGAACACCTTGGCGCCGTGGAGGAAGGGCACCAGGGTCACGCCCAGAATGACCATGGCGATCGGCAGGCCGAAGTAGAACTGGACGAACCGCATGCCGTCGGTGGCGCCCTGGCCCGTGGTCCCGATCATCGTGATGGCCGACAGCTGCGTGGCCATG